>JAUWHQ010000049.1 GCA_030605805.1 Methanosarcinales archaeon
CCACGCAAGATGTACGCACCGATCTACAATCTGCCATGCACGGATCTGGACGAGAACGATGTGATCTATGGCGGCGAGGATAAGTTGCGAGATAAGATTAATGAGGTCTATCGCAAGTTTCACCCGCCGTTGATCGCTGTCCTCCCGACATGCATCTCGGGTCTGGTCGGCGATGACGTTCCCGGTGTCATCACAGAACTCGATCTTCCATGCGATCTTCTGCATGTCCCGTCAGAGGGTTTCGCACACCGGAGCAGGGAGTCACTCGATGTCCTGATGCGGGACTTTGCCGAATCGTGGAAGGATCCTTCGAGATCCCCGGCGTACGATCTGCGGGGTTGCGGGCACGAGGAAGTGATGTTCTCGATCGTGGATCAACTGATGGAGGAGCAGGAGATCGTGGAGAATCTTGTGAACATCGAGTCCTTTGGCAGATTCACTTACGGATTCAGAAGCGAGCTTGCTGAGATCAAGCATATCTTTGGCGAGATGGGTGTCAGCGTAAACCTGACACTCCCGACATGCACAGTCGAAGAGATAAAACGTGCTCCTGCCGCAGAACTCAACATCGTGACCCGGAACCTGCGCTGGGCAGAGCGGATGAAGGAGAGGTTCGGAAACGACCACCTCCGGAAATGGTTCTTCTACTTTGGTCTCGATGGTGTTGAGAAGTTCTACCACGATTGTGCATCGAAACTGGATCTGGACGGCGTTGCAGACGCTGCGATCAGAAAAGAGAAGATGCAATCTGTGCAGGAGCTTGAGAAATACCAGAAGATATTTGCACGGGATGATTTTGCTGTTTCGACTCAGGGGTTCTTCTTTACCCCATATCTTGCAAGAATCTATGCGCTCGATCTGAAACTTCCGATAAAATACCTCTGCGTGGATATGCAGCTATTGAGGGCTCTAAACATATCCGAGGAGACGATCGAGGTCATGATCACGAACATGCAGGAAGCGTTCGATGAATGGGACATGGGATTTGAGGTCGTCACGAACCCGACATTAGGTGAGATGTCGGAAATCGCAAAGAAGGTTGACCATGTCCTGAGTGATCGCATAACACCACCGATCTATGGAAAGGGCGGTGGAGTCGGGGTGATGGACATCTCTGCCACAAGGTACCTCCTCTTCCGAACCGGTTTTTCCGGAATCGTTGAGTTCGGAAAGTATCTCACCCGTGAACTGAATTCCGGAAAGAGATATCAGGACAATCGGGAACCGATAATCTCCCGGTTCGATTATGATAAAATCTACTATCCCATGCTTGATGATAACCGATGCTCGGCATCGAGAGAGATGTGGTCAGGAATGTGGAGCATGAAAAGCGTTGGATGTGATAACAATGGACGGCGGTAAATTCTTTGGTGCATTCCGGGCATCTTCCGGAATAACTGATGTGGTGGTGCTTAACCATGTCCCTGTTGGATGTAACTGGGGCGCTGCGATCTTCAAGACCACCTCAAACCAGTTCGACATGAGACATGCATGCACGGTCATGCACGAACGAGAGATCGTCTTCGGTGGTGAAGACGCACTGCGTGAAGCACTGATACGGGCGGACGATCTGTACGATACCCCTCTTCTCCTGGTCATAGCGGGCGATGCCCCTTTGATCATAGGCGATGATGTTGAGGCGGTCGTGAACTCTGTAACGCTTGATGCGGAAGTGGTGTGGATGGAGGCTGCTGGCTTCAAGGGCTCCATGATGGATGGGTACGAAGAAGCGCTCCTCCGCATGGCAGGGCTGATGAAGGAATCTGAGACGATCGAAGACTCTGTCAACCTGATCGGCTTCTCTCCTGACGACTTCAAGGTCGACGCGGACGTAAAAGAGATCAAGCGACTGCTCCGCGATGCAGGGATAGAAGTGAACTCTGTCATATCGAAATGCAGTCTGGAGGAGTTCAGAAGAGCGCCAGCGGCAGAGTTAAACGTGGTGCTCGGGCAGGGAACTCTGCTTGCCGAGCAGATGAAGAAAGAGTTCGGTCTGCCATATCTCAAGATGGACTATCCGTATGGACTCGATGGTACCTCGCATTTCGTTGGTGCAATCTCAGACGATCTCGGCATCGGGCATGAGCCGGAGTTTGATATCGAACCGTTCAAACGAGTATACCTCTATCTGCATGAACTCTACGGAACCCCGGTCTCAGTAATCGGCGACTTCCACGCAGAAGCGATGGCGAACTTCCTGGATGGGGAGCTTGGATTCAATGTCGAGGTCTTATCCGGAAACGAGGACGATTACTTCGAATTCGAGGAAGATGTCAGGAACTCGAACACGACGATCCTCTTCGGAAGCAGTTTCGAGCAGAATATTGCTGAGACGCTTAATATTCCACTGATAAGGTTCTGTTATCCCGTTTTTGACAACGTCTGTGTGTATGATGACGCACCTTATGCAGGCTACAGAGGTGCCGTCTGCCTGACTGAAGCGATAATCAACACGGTTATGAGTTATGGAGGAATGAAATGAGAAAATTCTGTATGTATGGAAAAGGAGGGATCGGCAAATCCACGATCGTCTCAAACATTGCCGCGGCTCTGGCAGAGAACGGCGATACGATCATGGTGATGGGCTGTGACCCGAAGTCTGATATGACAAGGAATCTGATCGGCAAGAGGATTCCAACCGTGCTCGATGTATTCCGTTCGAAGGGACCTGATACGATGGAGGCTGAGGATGTCGTCTTCAAAGGTTTTGGTGGCGTTTACTGCATCGAAGCCGGCGGACCTGAACCGGGGGTTGGCTGTGCCGGGCGTGGAGTGATAACCGCTGTGGATATGATCGACCGTCTCGGTGTATTCAATGACATTGAGCCTGATACCGTGATCTACGATGTGCTTGGCGATGTCGTCTGTGGCGGGTTTGCGATGCCTCTAAGGCAGGGTCTGGCTGAAGATGTCTACATCGTAACAACCTGCGATCCTATGGCGATCTATGCCGCAAACAACATCTGTAAAGGCATACAACGGTTCGCAAACCGTAGTGCGGTAACCCTTGGCGGAATCATCTACAACGGCAGGAGTGTGGTCGATGAACCATCGATAATTGATGGCTTCGCAGAGAGGTTGGGTACGAAGGTGATGGGACGGGTGCCGATGAGCCTGCTCGTGCCAAGGGCTGAGTTGCGCCGCAAGACCGTAATCGAGTATGCACCTGACTCAGAGATTGCGGATACGTTCAGAGCCCTCGCCACCGCCATTTGCGAGAATAAAGATCGGGTTATGCCCGAACCCCTCTCGGATGATGAACTCGATGGGATAAACGAGAAGATAGAGGTTCTCTTGAAGGAAAGAGAGGAGACTGGTTCAAATCCGGTAGGAGATGTTTGAGATGGCAGAGAATGGATCATCGTTTCTAACGTCGTTTGTGAAGATGTATGGCACGCTGCCCCTGCACGGGATAACCGCCATACCCGGAAAGATCTCGGGTGCGTTGATGCTTACCGATGCGATCGAGGATGCCGTGCCACTCATACACGGACCTGTCGGATGCGCGTTTCAGAGGAAGGTGAACCCCTTCAAACCACATTCTCCCTTCCACACAACTCCGTGCACAAACCTGAACGATACGGATGTCGTCTATGGCGGAGAAGAGAAGCTCGAGCAGGGCATCAGGGAGACCTACGAGAGGTATCACCCCAACCTGATCATGGTGATCACCACATGCCCGAGTGATCTGATTGGAGATGATGTCGAAGCAGTCACAAGAGAGGTCAGTTCCGAGGTCGGCTGTGATGTCGTCTACTCGACAGGGGACTTTGTCGGGCGGTCAAAACCGGTCGGCTATCAGGATGCGTTCTATGCGATCACGGATCAGATGCTCTGCAATGGTACCGGTAACGGAGATCCGGAGAGAAACGAGGGCTCTGTGAACATCGTTACATTCCCGATCCACGGTGCGGGCATCAAGGTGGCGGAGATGGCTTCTGTGCTCGGCGATATGGAGATCGGGGTAAATAAGGTATGTTTTGATCATACACGAGTCGAGGATCTCTATGAACTACCAAAAGCGGATCTTAACATAACCGATTATCCGATGGAGTGGGCAAAGCTGATGGATGAGCGATCAGATGTCGGATGTTACGAGATTCTGGGCTGGGGCAGGTATAGCGAGGAGAAGGATCCTGAGCTACTCAGTCCGTACGGGATCAGTGGCAGTTCCCGGGTCTTTATGGAGATTGCAGAGATGATGGGAAAGGATGGCGAGGCAGAAGAAGTGATAGAGAGAAGGAGGCGCGATGCAGAAGAGCGGCTCTCAAAAGCCAGGAAGGATCTTAAGGGCGTAAAGATTGCTGCCATCGGCGGTCTGCACGGCGTCGGTCTGAACCTCTTCAAGGATGCTGGAGTGGATGTGAGCGTCCTGATATGCAGGACACAGATCATGGAGAGCAGGCTGACTGAGGAGGCGATCAAAGAGATCGTGGATATGAACCTGAACCTTGCAGAGATCTGCGGCTTCGACCCGGAAGCACTCGTAAATCCAACGATTGAAGAGGAGATAAAGGCGATCAAGAGGAGTGAAACTGATCTTGTGATCGCTCCGAGTACGAGCGCACATCTCTACAACAGGGAAGGGGTGAGAACGTTCGACCCAACCAGTTTCGTCATTCATCACCAGAGGGTCGGGTTTGAGTGTCCGATAGAACTCTGCCAGATGTTGAAAGGTGCACTCAGGACTCCAGAGAGGAGAACGCCTCTCCTGAGCATGCTAAAACACGATTCACAGATGCACGGTCTGACACCGCACTGGGCAAAGCTCTCCAGGGCATTCAACCTGCTCAGAGCCGATACGATCGGTGACAGGGTGGATGTGGATGCGGATATTGATAGGGCAGAAAGGGGTCCGGACAAATGAGCCTGATCTATGATCCGCCACAGGACTGTAAGCTCGTTGGTGCGGTAAGAGCGATTCACGGTGTAAGCGATTCGATAACGATCATCCACGCAAGACCTGGATGCCACTGCGGAATGCTCCTCTTAAAGGCACTTGGATCCAACCAGAACGATGTGAGGGTGATCAGCAGCGGCTTCAGGGCACAAGATACGGTGTATGGTGCAGAGGGAAGGCTCTCTGCCGCAATACAGCATTCGCAGGAGTACTTCGAGCCCGGACTGATCGCAGCACTGAACTGCAGCGCCCCTGTCATCATGGGTGACGACATCGATGGTGTTGCATCCGTTATGGAAGAGGGGATTCCGGCAGCCCTGATGACGCTTGCGACCGGAGGCTACGAGGGTCCGGCATGGGTCGGCTACGAGGAAGCACTCGTAAAGTTCACCGACTACATGATCCCGGTTGAGAGACCGTCCGCAAACAAGGTAAACCTGATCGGCATCAAGACCGATGATGTCAATGCGGCTGGAGATTTAACAGAGATCAGAAGGATACTGAAGGATCATGGAATAGAGATCAACACTGTCCTGGCTGATGCAAGCTTTGATGAGATAAAGAGTGCGCCGGATGCGTCACTGAATGTTGTACTGGGTGGCGATGGGCTTGAATGCGCAAAGGTCATGCGTGAGAGATTTGGTATCCCATACATCACAACTCCATATCCTTTCGGTGTAAAAAAGACCACAGAGTTCATAGAGAAGGTGACGAACGGTCTTGGAAGAGAGATTGAGATCGAACTGATCGATCGAGAGGTCGAACTGGTCAGGGAGGGTGTGGAACGGGTATGCATGTTTTTGCAGGGGCTATATGATATGCCGGTTGCGGTGATCGGAGAGAGTGGCAGGGCTTTTGATCTGGCAGAGTTCCTGAGCGATGAACTGGGTCTCAATGTCAAAGTCCTTGCAATATCAGGAAAGAATTATCTCACACCGGATAGGCTCGAGGACGGGAACGGTCATTTTGGAAACGTCTTAATCGAACCGGATCGCTTCGAGATGAACGATCTCATAAAGAGAGCCGGGGTGAGTGCGATCTTTGGTTCAACCTTTGAGAAGCACCTATCATCCGAACTGAAGGCACCCTTAATCAGAGTCTCGTATCCGGTGATCGACGAGGTCAGAATCACTGATTCGCCTTATGCTGGATTCAGGGGGACGCTGCACCTCTGTGAGACGATCATAAACGCAGTTATAACACAGAATATTGAGGAGATAGAGGAATGAAGAAACTACGACAGATCGCATTCTATGGCAAAGGCGGCATCGGGAAGTCAACGATCTCATCAAACCTCGCGGCAGCTTACGCAGAGAGCGGGCATAAGGTCATGATTGTTGGCTGCGACCCGAAAGCAGACTGCACCCGCAACCTGAGAGGGGACGCTGATATCCCAACGGTCTTAGACGTCCTGAGGGAGAAAGGCGGTGCAAAGATGGAGCTTGCAGAGATCATCGGAGGTAAGAAGATCGATGTGGACGAGATCGTATACAAAGGATATAACGGGGTTCTCTGTGTTGAGGCTGGTGGACCCGAGCCAGCGGTCGGATGTGCTGGCAGAGGCATAATCGTTGCGATCGATCTCTTGAAGAGGCTCGGAGTCTATGATGGAGATCTTGATCTGATCATTTATGATGTGCTCGGGGATGTTGTATGCGGTGGCTTCGGAATGCCGCTTCGGCAGGGGCTTGCGGATAACGTCTTCATAGTCACCTCTGCGGACTATCTCGCGATGTATGCCGCAAACAACATCTGCAAGGGCATCGAGCGTCATGCAGGCAGGAAAGGGTCGCCGCTTGGCGGCATCGTCTACAATGTGCGGGGCGCGATCGATGATCCGAAACTCGTTGAGGAGTTTGCAGGAGGCGTCGGATCAGAGGTCATGGGAGCGATCCCGAATGATCCGCTGATAGCAGCGAGTGAACTGTATGGTAAGACTGTCATCGAGTACCGCCCTGATTCTCCTATTGCGGATAGGTTCAGGGCGCTTGGAACGACCATCTTTGAGAATGGGAGCGGTGTAACCCCGCAACCACTCTCGAAGGAGAAGCTGGCTGAGCTCGCACGAAGGATACGGGAGAAGACGCGGGAAGCTGCGGATAAAGATGGAGGCACCGCGGTATAGCGATCGGAATGTATGCATGAGCAGGGAATTTTATGAAGGCTCATGCATGGTCTTCTGTTTGTATTATGGTATTGACCAGAAGTTTTAAGTACTGAATTGGATACCTATAATTCGTACGCGTGATGTGACATGTATTGCGCGTCTGACCCTACAAGAATAAAACCGTAAGGAGGTAATTACACAATGAGAATTGATAGAATATTGGCTGGAATAGCCATGGGTTTGCTGCTGCTGGCGTCGCCGGCATCCGCATCAGACTACACGCTCGAGATCTTCGGAAACGCAAACGAGGACGACACGATCAACATGCAGGATGTGACCTACACCGAACTGATCATCCTCGAATACAGAGACAGAACAGAACTGTCGGACGCCAAGTACGACGACAAGATCAACATGCAGGACGTGACGCAGATCGAGCTTGTCATTCTCGGGAAGGAGAAGGAGATAACGCTCATAGATACGGCTGAAAAGATCGTGACTGTGAATAAACCACTGACAAGAATCATTCCCACCTATCCGCAAGCCATTGAGACGTTGCGGTCGCTCAAGGTGCCGAAGGATACCATAGTCGGGATAGGTACATGGCCCACCCCTCTGGATCCGGTCTTCTTCGGAGAGTTCAGTGATACGCCATGCATCGGAACCGGATGGAATCCCGATGTGGAGGTGATACTGGAACTGGATCCGGATGCTGTCATCCTCTTCGGGATCGGGCGTGTCGATCTTGATCCGGTCCAGGATGTGCTGGAAGTGGCAGGAATAACGGTGCTTCGTTTCAATCTCCAGACGCTGGACATTCATCGAACCGAAGTGGAGAAGCTTGGATATGTCTTTGGAAAGCGGGACGAAGCTGAAGAGTACCTTGGCTGGCGTGCAGACATTCTGGATTCGATCGAAGAGAGTGTTGCGGGACTCTCCGAAGACGATAAACCGGATGTATACTTTATGCCCTCTTTCAAGGACGGTCTTTACTACATCTATGGGCAGTATGCCTACATCGATATGGCGGGCGGCAGGGACGTCTTTGCCGATCAGCCCGGAAACTACATGTTTGTGGATCCTGAAGAGGTGATAACGCGAAACCCTGATATCATAGTCAGGGTGGCATCATGGGATGCTGGTGGTTATGGTGTTGCTGCGGGCGAGACCGCAGAGTTTGAAGCGATGAGAGATGAGATCATGAGCCAGCCCGAACTGGAGAATGTCAGGGCTGTGGATGATGGGGAAGTGTACATAATCGCTGATCACTTTGTATCGTTCTTCGCAGCCAGCGGATGCAGACAGTTCGTCCAGATAGCGTATCAGGCGAAGTGGTTCCATCCCGAACTCTTCGAGGATCTGGATCCGGAGGCGATCCACCAGGAGTATCTGACCGAATATCAGGGACTGGACTATGACCTGAGTGAGAACGGCGTATTCGTGTATCCGCCGCTCGCGGAGAGTTGATTGGAACAAATAGAAAGGAAATGATAAATATGAGAGCAAGTATACGGGTTGGAATAACTATGACTTTGCTGCTGCTGGTGCTCCCAGCCGCGGCATCAGACTACACGCTTGGCGTCTTCGGCAATGCGAACGAGGACGACACAGTAAACATGCAGGATGTGACGTACACCGAACTGATCATCCTCGAATACAGAGATAGAACTGAGCTTGCAGACGCCAAGTACGACGACAAGATCAACATGCAGGATGTGACGCAGATCGAGCTTGTCATTCTTGGAAAAGAGAAGGAGCTCACATTCGTGGACGGCTTCGGTGAAGCGATGACTGTCGAAAAGCCAGTGGAACGTATTGTCAGCGTATGGTGCACCAATAATGAACTGTTGAAGGTGCTTGACGCAACCGACAAGATCGTTGGCATAGACGCCGGCATGACCGGGAAGAGTACAACCCTCTTCCCAGAGATCAGTGCTCTGCCGGATTGCGGAGGCTGGCATGCACCAAATTTCGAGGCGATACTGAGCCAGCATCCTGACATGTACATCCCGTGGCTCATCACAACGGATGATCCAGAGTCCAGCTATGGCATCATACGCAAGAGATTCCTGGAGGAGAAACTCGTAAGTGTTCCGGTTCTCTGCATCGACAATAGCGAATACCGCACAGGAGAGTACTTTGTGGAAGAACTGGAACGGCTTGGATACATCCTTGATAGGCGAGACGAGTCTGAAGAGTTCACCGAGTTCTATAAAGAGTGCACGGATCAGGTCGCAGAGCAGACAGAGGGACTGACCGATGATGAGAAGCCGAGGGTGTGGATCACATCGCTCTTCTTCTCAGGTGGCGAGGTGACAGGTTCGCCTTACGCTTACTCCATCTTTGACCCGGTCGATCTCGCAGGTGCAAGAAACATAGCCGAGGGTCTGCCCGGGGGTATGAGGGTGGATCTTGAATGGGTGATTGAGCAGAATCCTGAGTACATATTCATACAGATATGGGCTGCCGGGAACAGAAAATCGCCTTATGCGCCAGATTACTCGATATCAACGGTAGAAGAACAGGTGAACACAGTCCTGAACTGTCCTGAACTCGCAAATGTGGATGCTGTGAAGAACGAGAGGGTCTACGTTGTGCAGTATTCACATTTCAGTAAAGGGACATCCCGGTGTTTATGCGTTGCCTACCTGGCAAAACTGCTCCACCCGGAACTATTCGAGGAGATGGATCCACAGGCGATGCATCAGGAGTATGTAGACCGATTCCTGGGCATGGATGTCAGCGTTGAGAGTGGTAATTTCCTGTATCCAGCGTTGGAGGAGAGTTGATGGGAATAAAACCCTAAAGAGGTAATATACATGAGACTAACTACAATAGTGGTTGGAATAACCATGTCGTTGCTGCTGCTCGCACTGCCAGCAGCAGCGTCAGACTACACACCATACTTCTGGTCTGCATCCCGTTACTGTTATGGAAATCGTGGGACCTCAATGTGATGGGTGTAGGAGAGGAGACTGCAAAGAGCCTTGGTGTAAATGTCGAGCGGACCCGAATCGGTGGGATGATGCTTGCATCGTTCATCACCGCAGTTATTATATGTTTCACCGGAATGATCGGGTTTATAGGTCTGGTTGCTCCGCATATCACCCGTATGTGCATCGGTGGAGATAACAGATTTGTACTCCCGGCTTCGGCACTCTTCGGGGCTGCTTTTCTGGTTGCAGTGGGTATCATCGCAAGAGAAGTCGTAGCACCGGTGATCATCCCCGTGGGGATCATCACATCCTTCGTGGGAGGTCCTCTCTTCCTTTATCTCATAATACGAAAGAAGAAGGAGTACTGGTGAAGATGAAACCGGATATACATGACATAGACTGGAATGGTATGTGGAAGGACGCGATAGGGGAGTCGAACTGGAAGCAGAAAGCCGGGATGCCTGAGTTTCAGGGACTGGACGGGTTGACTGGTTCGAGGAACTGGTCCGGCAGAGTGACCGTGCAGGGATGATCATGAACCGGATCGAGGTGAAACCGGACTACACGGTTCTTGACATCGGTGCAGGTCCGGGCACGGTTACAATTCGTGACCGCTTCCGATTCACTTATTATGACGGATATGACTCAAAAAGGAGGAAGAACAATGGAAATGAGTAAAGAGATACAGGATATGATAAACGAGAACGTGGTCCATCTGGCAACCACATCCGGAGATGGCGTACCGAATGTGGTTCCTGTGGGCGGCATACGTGCGATAAGTGACAGCGAGCTCTTGATCGTGGATGTCTTGTTTGACAAGACGAAGAAGAACCTGATCGAGAACCCGCGTGTTGCAATCGCTATTGAGGTGCTCGGAAAGGGAGCGCCGCGTGGATACCAGCTCAAAGGGCGGGCAACGATTCACACGAGCGGTAAGCTCTTCGATGCGGCAGAGAAGATGGTGGAGAGGATGGCAGAGGAGATGCGAAAGAGAGGCTCCGGTCACCATCCGAGCCTGACTGTGAAATCCGCGGTTCACGTGGACGTGGAAGCGATATACTCTACGGTCCGCCAGAAGAAGGAGGAGAACTGATATGCGAGTCATGGACACGATCCCGGAGATCGGTTCGGAACCGCTGGACCGGATGACGAAAGGCTGCGAAGCATCGAATATACTGCGAACAGCCATTGATTTTGACCTCTTCGATCTGCTCGAGGAGTCAAAGACCGCGGAGCAGGTATCATCAGAGACCGGAACCGTTGCATCATTTACAGAGAAGTTTTTAAATGCGCTCTGTACGATAGACCTCCTCTCAAAACGTGATGGGAAGTATGCGAACACAAAGCTTGCTTCAACCTTCCTTGTGAAGAAGAGCCCGTTTTACCAGGGAAATATGATCAGACTTTTCAAAAACAGCTCTCTCAACTGGTCAAGACTGGGTTCGGCAATGAAAGGAGATCTGCCAGATGAGACCGGTGAAAGACCTGAAAGGGTCTTTGATTCCGGTTTTATTCTGGCGATGGCTGAGGGTTCAATGCGGGGAAGCCTTCATCAAACCGTAAAAGAAGTGTCGGCTCTTCCCGAATTTAAGAGAGCAAGAACGCTTCTTGATCTTGGCGGCGGGCACGGGCTCTATGCGATAGCGTTTGCTGAGACGAATCCGGAACTTGATGCCACGGTCTTTGATCTGCCGCCTGTAACAGAGGTCACACAAGAGTTCATCGGAAGGTACGGCATGGACGAGAGGGTCAGTGTCATCGGAGGGGACTTTGCCATGGATGAGATCGGACAGGGATATGACATCGTCTTTGCGTCCGACGTCTTCTACCGGAAGCCGGATGCGCTTTCGGGTATTTTTGAGAAGATACACGGTGCGCTGAATGATGGCGGTTCAATCATGCTCAAGCACTGGGTCTTGAACGATGACCGGACCGCCCCACCCACATCGGTTCTCTTCGATCTGATGCTCTCCCTGCGAGGGGGGAATTGGCATCACATCTATACCGAGGTTGAGTATATCGAGCTACTCAAAGGTGCGAGGTTTTCAGATATTCGCGTTCTGGACGTATCATCCCAGGTAAGCCCGTCTGTTGTCATCGTCGGAAATAAAGAGGCATGAGATCATGATCGAAGAGATAGACTGGAATAAGATGTGGATGGATGCGACTGAGAATGCCTCGTGGAGAAAGCGACGTGGGAATATGACAGAGTTCTGGAATAAGAGATCCCGGCGGTATAGCGAGTCACTGAAGCACAATGATCGCTCTATGCAGATAATATCAAAATTGGATATTGATCCGGAGTGCACCGTACTTGATATCGGTGCAGGACCGGGTACGCTCACAATTCCACTCGCAAGAATCGTTAAACACGTAACGGTCGTGGAACCATCGATCGGAATGCTCGCCTGTCTGAAAGAGAATACGGCAGATGAGGGACTTACGAACATAACCTGCATAAACCGGAAATGGGAGGATGCCGTGCCCGGTGTGGATTTTGATGAGCACGACATTGTGATAGCATCCTATTCGCTTGCGATGCTCGATATGAAAGCGGCACTATCGAAGATGAATGAGGTTGCAAGACGATCTGTTTACCTGTTCACCTTTGCAGGAGGTCGTGCATGGGATTATAACGAACTCTGGCCCAGATTGTATGACGAGGAGTATCGAGCAGCGCCCGATTACATCTATCTCTACAACATCCTCCACGGGATGGGTATCCACGCTGATGTTGAGATCAGAGAGACCGAGTACAAAGAGCGTTTCTCAAGCATGGACGAAGCGGTGGAGCAATGGATGGAGAACCTTGATTCCACAACTTCGGGGGCAGAGGAAGTGATCAGATCGCACCTATCAGAGAATCTGGTTAAGGAAAACGGGGCATTCTGGTCGAAACATGAAATGAAGGGCGCTATGATACACTGGAGGAATGACAATGGGAATTGAGATAAGAACGATCGACGAAGCCGAAGGTCTTGAGACTTCGGAAGGTGTGATGAAGCCACTCTTATTCGGCGAGAATCTGGCGGTTATGCATCTTCTGATTCCGGCGGGTCTTGAGGTCTCACCTCATGCGCACCCGGGAGAAGGCGTTCTGTACTGTCTGAGCGGCGAGCTGGATGTTGTATCGGGAGGCGAAACTGTGACGATTTCCAGTGGAACTGCGATGCTGGTTCCGCCCGGCACAGAGGTTGGCATCAAGAACCAGAAGGATGCAGCCGTGAATGCGCTGCTGATCTCATCTCCGCCAACTGTGAGATCGGTTGAGGAACTCACAAATCTTATAACCAGTCACAAAGAAGGTAAATAACGATGTGTAGGCACGAAGAATGCTTGAACGATCATGGACACGATCCTGAGAAGTGTACGTCAGAGCAGATACGAAAGTGCCACGGCGACGCCGGGACGCACCCATGCAACTGCGAATGTGATTGTAGATGATCGAAGTTGTTAACCTCACCAAGAGATTCAGGGACTTCACAGCCGTGGATCGCATAAGCTTTGAGGTATCTGCAGGCGAGATATTCGGGTTTCTCGGTCCGAACGGTGCTGGAAAGACGACTGCGATCATGATGCTCACAACCCTACTGCGCCCGAGCGGTGGCAGGGCTACGGTCTGCGGACTCGATGTCTCAAGAGAACAGGGAAAGATCAGGCGGAAGATCGGCGTGGTCTTTCAGGACCATACCAGCGATGACTGGCTGACTGGAAGGGAGTATCTAAAGCTTCATGCCGGGATATATGATGTCAGCATGGACCGGGTCAATGATCTCCTCAGACTCTTTGACCTGAAGAAGTGGGAAACTTCGGTCATAAAGGAGTACTCGAGCGGGATGCGGCGGAGGCTGGAGATCGCACGGGGGCTGATCCACTATCCGGAGGTTCTATTCCTCGATGAGCCGACACTGGGGCTCGACGTCCAGACAAGGCAGAGGATCTGGGACCACATCGAGTCGCTCAGAAGAGATGATGGGCTCACCGTCTTTCTGACCACCCATTACATGGATGAGGCTGATAAAGTCTGCGACAGGATCGCGATCATCGACCATGGGCAGATCGTTGCAATCGGCACACCTGAGGAGTTGAAATCGGTCGTGGAGGGGGCTCGCACAACGCTGGACGAGGTCTTTCTCCATTATACAGGCAGAGATACGCGAGACCGGATATCTGCAACCGGATTCAATCACCCGATGGGTTTCGGGAGGCTGCACCGGTGAATCATGGCGCAAACTGGCGGGCTGATCTGAAGGCGGTGCATGCGATCGCCAGAAGAGAGGTAATACGGTTTCTGCGTGCAAAGTCACGGATCGTGGCATCGGTAGCGATGCCGCTCATCTGGTTTTGTGCATTCGGACTCGGGCTTGGCTCGGCATTCGGAATGAAACATGGCGAAATCGGCTATGCAGAGTTCCTGGCTCCGGGAATCGTTGCGATGACTGTCCTCTTCGCAGCAACCTTCTCTGGCATGTCGATCATCGTGGACAAGGAGTTCGGAATCTTAAAAGAGCTCCTCGTCGCCCCTATATCGAGGGTTTCTCTCGTTTTAGGGAAGCTCCTCGGAGGCATGGCAACGTCGCTCATCAGAGCGATACTGATAGTGATTCTGTTCTGCGTGATGCTGGAGATAGAGATGGGCGTTCTCGAGTACTGCGGAGTGTTTGTTGTTGTATGCCTGATAGCCATCGGATTCGGAGGACTGGCGATTGCGATCGCAACAAGGATGGAAAGCATGGAGGGATTCGGACTGATCGTGGAGCTTATCGTCATGCCCATATTCTTCTTAAGCGGTGCTTTCTTTCCGGTTGAGGGGTTGCCGGGGTGGTTCTCAACTGTGGTCGTTTTAAATCCGCTCACGTATGGTGTGGATGGGCTCCGGCTTCTCATGATCGGCGCAGGGAGCTTTAGTTTACTGCATGACTTTGGCGTGCTCATCGTCTTTGATCTGGTCGTTGTTCTCTTCGCGGCATACCTCTTCGGGAAGGGGTAGAGACGTAGGCTAAGACTCGGATTGTCGAAGTGTGGGGTGTGAAAGAGTGGGTGGTTTGTCTACTGATTCATGTTATGCTGATGATCGAAAGTCTTAAGTAATGAATTAAGTATCTATAATTCGCATGCGCTATGTAACATATATCGTGCATATAACTACATAAAGTAAAAATCCGCCATAAGGAGATATTATACAATGGGAATGAATACAACATTGGTTGGAATAGCCCTGGCAATGCTCTTGCTGGCATTGCCCGCGGCTGCATCTGACTACACGCTCGGCATCTTCGGGAATGCAAACGAAGATGACACAATCAACATGCAGGATGTGACGTACACCGAGCTAATCATCCTCGAATACAGGGACAGAACAGAGCTTTCCGATGCAAAGTATGATGATAGGATCAACATGCAGGAGGTCGATGACTGGATCTTCGATGACATCACAAAGACGTTCATCCTCGACGATGAGATGCGGAAGTTCTTCGAGGAGAACAACCCGTGGGCGCTCGAAGAGATCGGAAGAATGCTCCTTGAGGCTTATGAGCGAGGACTGTGGGATGCAGACCCTGAGGTGATCGACGGACTGAAGAACGCATACCTCGAGATGGAGGGCTGGATCGAGGAGCGCATGGGCGACGTGAAAGGCGACTTCCAGGGCGGATCGATCGATGTGATGACGATGGCGGATGTCGCCGGCTGGAAGGAGAAGGTCGAGAAGGTCCTGAAGACCGGATCCGATATACGAGTCAGTCAAGGAGAGGTGACGTGATAATATGGCTACGGCAACGGGAGAAAGTCACACAGTAACCGCAGACGAGATCAGAGAGCAGTACAAGAAGTTCGTCGGAAGGAAGATATTCTTCATCTTCTTCTTCATAGCCCTGATCGTCGGAATAACAGGAGTCTCCACATCGCTCGGGTCTGCAGACCTCACGGTCTGGGACTCTTATTCATCGATACTCAGAAAACCGTTCCCGAATACGTTCGAGTCAAAGTATATCTTCACATTGGACGATGTTCCTGGAAGCGATGGTGAGAGACTCAAACAATACCTCATAGATGAATACGGTATCGTCTGGGTGCAAAGTGCAGAGATCAGCAAATCCGCGGACGGTAAAATCACTATTACCGGTGAAGGTGACAATAACGTCGAAATCATGCTTGATGAAAGGGATACGGAAAAAATGACCGTAAAAATCAGCGGTGATATAGATCCGGGTCACAGAGTCAACGATTTCAAAGTTAAAGAGGTGAACGGCGAGCTCCACATACACGAGTCGACATGGCTTGCAGATGTCTGCGTCTGGAATCTCAGGCTCCCCAGAATCATCCTCGGCATCGTGGCAGGCATCGGTCTTGGACTTGCAGGTGCGGTGATGCAGGCGATACTCAGAAATCCGCTTGCAAGCCCGTACACGCTCGGAATCTCGTCAGGAGCGGGGTTCGGCGCTTCGCTTGCAATTCTCGCTGGTGCAGGCTTCGTCGGTGGGAAATATCTTATCATCGGAAACGCATTCGTATTCGCGCTGCTGGTTTCGTTTATCATCCTCGGATTATCGAGCCGCAAAGGCGCAACGCCTGAAACGATGATTCTCGCGGGTATTGCGATGATGTACCTATTCGGCGCGATGACAACAATTCTTCAGTACTTTGGCGAGGCAGAGGCTGTGAAGGAAGCTGTCTTCTGGATGGTTGGTGACCTCAACAGGGCATCGTGGTCCGTTGTGACGATCGTGTCGGTTGTGATCGCTCTCTGCACCCCATACCTCCTGGCAAAGTCCTGGGACCTGAACGTGATGGGCGCAGGAGATGAGACTGCGAAGAGTCTTGGTGTGAATGTGAAGCGCACCCGGGTCACAACGATGATTGTCTCAACAGTAATGGTCGCAACCATCGTCTCTTTCACAGGCACGATCGGGTTCATCGGGCTCGTTGCCCCGCACATGACACGTCTGGCTATCGGAGGCGATAACAGGTACGTGCTTCCGGTTTCAGGTCTCTTAGGTGCGGTGATTCTCATCAGCGCAGACCTTGTGGCAAGAAGGATCATAGCTCCTGTAATCCTCCCTGTTGGAGCGGTGACCGCATTTATGGGAGCTCCACTCTTTCTTTACCTGATAATGAGACGAAGGAGGGAATACTGGTGAAACTAAGAGTAAACAATGTCGAATTCGCATACAATAGCACGCCAGTTCTTGAAAGCATATCCATGGAACTGGATCGATCAGAGATGCTCGGCATCGTGGGTCCGAACGGTGCCGGCAAATCCACGCTGATCCGGTGTGTCGACCGGATCCTGACTGCAAGAGGAGGAACCATCCTCCTGGATGAGAATGACATCAGCAAGATGACGAGAATGGAGATTGCAAGGAGGATGGGCTATGTGCCCCAGACCACGACACGCGTCTTTCCTGCCACGGTCTTTGACACCGTCCTCATGGGAAGACGCCCGCATCTCGGATGGAAGAGTAGCGAGGAGGACGTGGACAAAGTTCTGGAGATTCTGGAACTCCTCGGGATCATGGAGTTTGCGATGAGGGACTTTAACGAGATCAGCGGAGGTCAGCAGCAGAAGGTCCTGATCGCACGGGCGCTTGCGCAGGAAGCGGATATTCTTCTACTGGATGAGCCCACAAGCAATCTCGACATACGGCACCAGCTCGAGGTGATGGATATCATGAAGGGCATCGTGAGGAAGAAGGGGATCTCTGCGATCGTTGCGATCCATGACCTGAACCTTGCTTCGAGATACACCGATAGACTGCTCATGATGAATGGCGGCAGGATCTTTGCAGCAGGGGATCCTGAGTCGGTGCTCACTGTTGAGAACATCAGGCGTGCTTATGGTGTGGAAGCACTGGTGAAGAGCGATGGAGAGAGACCGTACATCATTCCGGTGAGACCGGTGTGATCGGGAGACTATAGATCATGTCGGTATCAACAGGGAGGATAGCGCTCTTTGTGGTCGTTCTCCTGCTCACAATCGTGGCTTTGGTGGGCAGTTCCGTAGTCACCGGATCTTCAGCTGTAACCGTGGACGATGCCCATTCTGCAATCCTGCACAAGTTCTTCCCGGACCGCTATGAGCCGAACTGGCTTGCAGATGTATGCGTCTGGAATCTCCGGTTTCCCCGCATCCTCCTTGCCATACTGGCAGGCATCTCTCTCGGGGCTGCGGGCGCTATCATGCAGTGGGCACTTAAGAATCCGCTTGCTTCGCCATACACGCTTGGAATTTCACACATAGTGGCGTTCGGCACATCTATTACCATACTCTTTGGCTTTGGATATATTGGAGGGAAATTCGTTATCATAGGGGCTGCCGGAATCTCTGCCCTGATAGCGACAGTGATCATCCTTTATATCTCAAGCCGCAGGTGGGCGACCCCTGAACGGGTCGTACTGATAGGCATCGTGATGATGATTCTCTTCGGTGCATTGACTACGATACTCATGTACTTTGGCGCGGCAGAGGCTGTGAAGGAGGCGGCATTCTGGATGGTAGGTAGCCTCAACCGGGCATCGTGGAACGTGCTGGCATACATGGCTGGCACAATTGTGCTCTGTGCGATTCTCCTACTCCTGCTGATCTTCCTGCCATCACTCTTCGGTGTAGATGAGAGGCGTATCAGAACATCTGCAATGGTTGTTGCGAGTCTTCTTACCGCAATCACGGTCTGTTTCACAGGAACGATTGGATTCGTCGGGCTATTGGCTCCGCATATCTGTCGTCGGGTCATCGGAGATTATCCCAGGTTTGTAATTCCGGTATCAGGACTTGTTGGCGCGGTACTGCTACTTGGATCGGACCTGGTGGCAAGAACGGTCATTTCACCGGTTATTCTCCCTGTGGGTGTGTTGACAACACTGATGGGTGCTCCGTTACTTGTGTATCTCATAGTGCGAGAGGGGATAAGAGGTTGAAATGACATAAAAAATATACCAGGAGTCTTAATTAAATGAATAAACACGAAACAGACGCGATCCGTCGCTTTCACGTACGTGCACGGATGTATCAGCCAGCAGCAATGCTCGTTCATGGTATAGCATCGATGCCTGCGAAGAACGCGGGCGCACTGATGGCTGTCGGCGGCATCGAGGGGCAGAGAACATCAGACATGCGTATGGCGGTGGAGGCTATGGTGAAGAGCGGTGGAGAGAGACCGTGCATCGTTCCGATAAGACCTGTCAATTAGGTGAGGTGGTCGAGACTGCAAAAAAAGGCAGGAACTTGCTTGATGAAGAATCCTGCAAGGTCTCCAGCGTATGGTCTGAAAGATCGTGGGTATGGATAGCGGGCAACAGATTTACTGGTTTATGATACGATACTGATCGAAAGTTTTAAGTTCTGAATAAAAAGATTCACAATTTACACGCGTGATGTAGCATATATTGTGTATGTAATCACACAAAATAAAAAATAAGAGGTTAATATACAATGAGAATAAATACAATATTGATTGGGATAATCATGCTGTTATCAACATTACCAGTGGCTGCGTCCGACTGCACACTCGAGATCTCCGGCAATGCCAACGAGGATGACACCATAGATATGCAGAATTTGACTCATACCAAATCCATCATCCTCGAATACGGAGATCAGACCCAAGCTCGGAGATGTAAACAACGATGGCAGGATCACCACAGCAGACTCGCTGCTCGCACTCCGGATGGCTGCCGGGAGTGTGGCTCCGGACATGGAACGCGCTGATGTGAATGCCGATGGCAGGGTGAACTCGCTTGATGCGCTCATGATACTGATGATGGCAGAGAAGACGCAAGTGTGTGTCAATGCTCCGGAAGTTGTGTCTGGTACGTTTGAGGTCACGATCGACATCCACAATGTTGCTGATCTCGATTCCGGGCAGTTCGATCTCTCGTTTGATCCGGGTGTTGTAAACGTGACTGCGGTCTATGACGGAAACATAGCCGGCAGACAGGTGCCGGTAGAGTCATGGAAGTTCATGGACGCAGGTACGATTCGCGTGCTCTTCAATACCATCGGTATCTGCGGGGTCAGCGGGTCCGGATATGTGGCAAGGATAGACTTTGAGGTAACCGGATCGCATGGGGATATTAGCGTTCTGGACTTATCGGATGTGGGGCTTGTTGATACGGGCGCAGGTGCGATACCAGCAGTCCGGATTGATGATGAGGTGACCATTGGAGAGCATACTCCGGTAAATCAGGTTCGCAACATAAACACTGGTGAAATCTTTTCCTCCATCAAGGACGCAATCAATGACTATGATACATCGGATGGGCATACAATCGAGGTCGGAGATGGTGTTTACCACGAGAACGTGAAAGTCACCAAATCCCTAACGATTCGGTCTCTGAATGGGTCCGCTGATTGCATTATTCAGGGTGCAAGGCGACGTGAGCATGTCGTTACAGTAACCGCAGATTGTGTGAATGTGAGCGGTTTTACGGTGAATGGAGCAACATCCCGTAAAGCCGGGATATATCTTAATGCAGGTTACTGCAACGTTTCCACAAATAACTGTTCAAATAATTATATCGGCATCCACCTCGATGGTTCAAACAACAACATCATATCGGGCAATGACTGCTCAAACAACGGGGGTGAAGGTATCTACCTTGACGGTTCAAGCAACAACCGCGTATCAAGCAATAATTGCTCGAACAACAGGGGCGATGGCATCTACATCAGTGGTTCAAGCAACAACAAATTAACAGGCAATATCATGTTTGAAGGTGGGATATTTATCGGGGGCGACTCACTGAGTGATTACACGCATGAGATAGACGAAACGAATACGGTGAACGGAAAACCAGTTTATTACCGGAAGGATATTGAATGTGGGAGAATCCCCGACGGAGCTGGTCAGGTAATACTTGTGAATTGCAGGGACGTTCTGGTTGAAAATCAAGAATTGAACAATGGGGGCGTTGGTGTAGAAGCGGTCTTCTCTTCAAATATCACAGTAAGAAACAACAATTGCTCGAACAACCGACATGATGGCATCTATTTCTTTCATTCAAGTAACAGCGCCATATTGGGCAATAATTGCTCGAACAACCGACATGATGGCATCGACCTCGATGGTTCAAGCGACAACAGCATATCAGGCAACAACTGCCCAAACAACCAACGCGGCATCGACCTCGATGGTTCAAGCGACAACAGCATATCGAGCAATAATTGCTCGGATAACTGGGTTGGCATTGACCTCGATGGTTCAAGCAACAACAACATATCAGGCAACAACTGCTCAAACAACCAACGCGGCATCTATTTCTCTCATTCAAGCAACAACGCCATATTGGGCAATAATTGCTCGAACAACCACGGGGGTGGCATCTGCCTCTATTGTTCCAGTAACAACGATATATCACGCAATAATTGCTCAGATGGTGGGGCTGGCATCCGTCTCTGGGGTTCAAGCAACAGCAAATTAACAGGCAATATCATGTTTAAAGGTGGAATAGTTATTGAGGGTGGTTCACTGAGCGATTACGCGCATGAGATAGACAAAAGCAACATAGTGAACGGTAAGCCGGTTTATTACTGGAAGGATGTGGACGGGGGACGCATTCCAGATGGTGCCGGGCAGGTAATTCTCGTTGATTGCAGTAATGTTTTGGTTGAAGAGCAGAACTTAAACGATTTGGACACCGGTATAACAGTCGCTTTCTCTTCCTATCTTACTTTAAAAAACAACAACTGCTCAAATAACCGGGGTGGCATCCGCCTCTATGAATCAGGTAACAACCGCATATCTGGCAACAATTGCTCAAACAACAACCAACGTGGCATCGACCTCGATGATTCAATCGACAACAGTATATCCGGTAATAATTGCTCGAACAACCACTGGAATGGCATCAGCCTCGGTGGTTCAAGCAACAACCGTATATCGGACAATACTTGCTCAAACAACTGGAATGGCATCAGCCTATATGGTTCAAGCAACAACCGCATATCGGACAATACTTGCTCAAACAACGAGGGGGATGACGTCTGCCTCTGCAGTTCAAGCAACAGCAAATTAACAGGCAATATCATGTTTGGGACTGGAATAATCATTAGTGGCAGATCACTTAGCTGTTACATGCATGAGATCGACAAAACGAACACGGTGAACGGAAAACCGGTTTATTACTGGAATGATATCAAATCCGGGAGAATTCCCGAAGGAGCGGGTCAGGTAATACTTGTGAATTGCAAGGATGTTCTGGTTGAAGATCAGGAATTGAACAATGTACGCGTTGGTATAGACGTGGTATTCTCTTCATATATTGTGATACGAAACAATGATTGCTCAAAAAACAAGCATGTGGGCATCCGCCTCTATGAATCCTGCAACAACGCGGTATCAAGCAATAATTGCTCAAACAGCCGGAATGGTATCTATCTCGAGGAATCATACAGCAATGCTATATTCCTTAACAATTTTATAAACAACACCGATAACACCTATTTCCGTTCCTCCACAAACATCTGGAACTCAACAGCAAGGATAAACTACACCTACAAAGACATGCCGTTCACGAACTATTTAGGCAACTACTGGGATGATTACGAAGGAAGCGATTTGGGCGGGGATGGAATTGGCAATTCGCCCCATGATATATGTCCGGACGTGGATAATTTCCCGTTGATTGCGCCTTTTGAGAATTACTCTGCACAAACAGAGAATATGATGATAGTCGATGTCAATGCTCCGGAAATCATATACGGCAGATTCGATGCAACGATCGACGTCCACCATGCTATCAATCTCGATTCCGGGCAGTTCGATCTCTCATTCAATTCAAGCATCGTGAACGTGACCGGTGTCAATGCAGGAAACATAAACAGCACAACGGTACCAATCGCCCGCTGGTATTTCACGAATGCGGACACGGTCAAGGTGATCTTCAAACTGGATGGTGGGGGTGGGGTCAGCGGATCAGGATATGTGGCAAGGATAGACTTTGCGACGGTAGGACCGCAGGGTTATTCATGCGTTCTGGATATATCAAACGGAAAGCTTGTTGATACGGGTGGAGTGGAGCTATCAGCTGTCTGGTTTGATTGCGAGGTTGAGGCACCCATCGGAGTGCCGGTTATCGTTAACGCTCCTCCGGTTGTATCTGGTGCATTTGAGGTTATGATTGATACCGAGAACGTGACTGATCTGGACGGCGGGCAGTTCGAGCTCTGGTTCGATTCGGATGTTGTGACTGTTGAAGATGTGGGGGTGGGAAGTATAGGCGATACAGAGATACCAGTTATGTGGAGTTTTAGGAATGCAGATACTATTATGGTTGCCTTCAATCTTCCTGGTCTCCGTGGGGTCAGCGGGTCCGGATATGTGGCGAAGATAAGCTTCGCGATAAAGGGATCGCAGGGTGACATGAGCGCCCTTGATATATCCCATGGGCTGCTTGTTAACAACCGTGCGGATAAGATACCAGCGATCTGGATTGATGATGAGGTGACCATTGGAGAGCATATTCCAACGAATCGTGTCCATAACATCAACACCGGCGAAGATTTCTCATTCATCCAGGGTGCAATAGACGATCCTGATACATCGGACGGGCATATAATCGAGGTCGAGGATGGCGTTTATCGTGAGAATGTAAAGGTCACCAAATCCCTGACGATCCGGTCTCTAAATGGGTCTGCAGATTGTATTATTCAGGATGCGGGAAGTGACAATGTCGTTAAGATAACCGCGGATCATGTCAATATCAGTGGTTTTACGGCGATGAGACGATTAGTAGGAACCGCATTCTATAGCGCAGGAATCTACCTCGGTGCAAGTTACTGCAACGTTTCCAACAACACTTGCTCAAACAATGGTATCGGTATCCGCCTCGATGGTTCGAGCAACAACCAGATATCAAGCAACGATTGCTCGAAGAACGAGCGGGCTGGCATCCGCCTCCATAGATCATGCAACAATAGCATATCGAACAATAATTGCTCAAACAACAGCCGCAATGGCATCGACTTCTATTATTCGGGCAACAACCGGATATCAAACAACGATTGCTCAAACAATGAGCAGGCTGGCATCCGCCTCTATTATTCACGCAACAACAGATTAACAGGTAACGCCATGTTTGAGAATGGAATAGTCATCCGTGGTGATTCACCGGACGATTACACGCATGAGATCGACGAAACGAACGTAGTGAACGGAAAACCGGTTTACTACTGGAAGGATATCGAATCCGGGAGAATTCCTGAAGGGGCGGGACAGGTAATACTTGCGAATTGCATGGGCATACTGGTTGAGAACCAGGAATTAAATAATGCAAGCGTTGGTGTGGAAGTAGCTTTCTCTTCAAATGTCACTGTAAGAGACAATACTTGCTCAAACAACCATGATGTGGGCATCCACTTCTTTTATTCAAGCAACAGCAGCATATCAAGCAACGATTGCCAGAATAACTGGAATGATGGAATCTACTTCCATGGTTTGAGCAGAAGCAGCGTATCAAACAACACTTGCTCAAACAGCAACTCCACCGGTGTCCACTCTGGCATATACGGCTGGATGCTCCCGGACAGCGACTCGGATGGGATCCACCTCAATGATTCAAGCGACAACAGCATATCGGACAATAATTGCTCGAACAATGAAGGAACTGGCATCAACATCATTGATTCAAGCAACAACAGCATATCAAACAACATCTGCTCAAACAACCATGGTGGCATCTGCCTCAGCGGATCAAACAACAACATATCGAACAATAGTTGCTCGAACAACCACGAGGGCATCTGCCTCGGTGATTCAGACAACAGCAGATTAACAGGCAACATCATGTCCGAGAACGGAATAGTCATCCGGAGCGGTTCACCGGGCGGTTACACGTATGAGATCGACGAAACGAACACGGTGAATGGAAAACCGGTTTATTACTGGAAGGATGTGAACGGGAAAAGCATTCCAGATGGTGCCGGGCAGGTGATACTTGTGAATTGCGAGGGTGTTCTGGTCGAGAATCAGGAATTGAATAATGCAAGCGTCGGCGTAGAAGTAGCTTTCTCTTCAAATGTCACCGTAAGAGGGAATAATTGCTCAAACAACCATGATGTGGGCATCCACTTCTGGTGTTCAAACGACAACGCCATATCGGGCAATAATTGCTCAAACAACGGGCGTGATGGCATATTCCTCTATGATTCAAGCAACAACAGCATATCGGGCAATAACTGCTCAAACAACCAACGTGGCATCGACCTCGATGATTCAAGCAACAACCGCATAGCAGGCAATAATTGCACGAACAATGAGTGGACTGGCATCCACCTTGGTGGTTCATATAACAACGTATCAGGCAATAATTGCTCGAATAATCATGGTGATGGCATCGGTTTATCCGGATCAGGCAACAGCGTATCGAGCAATGATTGCTCGACGAACCATGACGATGGCATCCACCTCTATGGTTCGGACACCGCCTGCATATCTAACAACGATTGCTCGACGAACTGCCGGGCGGGTATCCGCCTCTATCGATCAAACGACAACAGCATATTAAGCAACACCTGCTCAAACAACCGGGACGGCGTCCTCATCTTTTTCAATGACTCATACAGCAATGTTATATATCTAAATAATTTTATAAATAATTCTGATAACATTGCCACCCAGTCCTCCACGACCTCGAACATCTGGAGCTCTCCATCAAAGATAGAGTACGCCTACAGGGGCAAGAGCTTCACGAACTATTTAGGCAACTACTGGAGCGATTACGATGGGAGCGATGCCGATTATGACGGGATCGGGGATGAACCGTACGACATCAACCCGGACTGCCCGGACCGGGACGATTATCCACTCATGGAAAGGTTTGAGAGTTACGTTGCTCCGGAATCGATTTACGTCTCTGACACTTACTCCACGATACAGCAGGCGGTTGATAACGCTACAAAAAGAGCTATCATTACTGACAGGGATGGAACATACGTAGAGAACGTAGAAGTGAACAAACGCCTGACGATTCAATCGGAGAATGGCAGCGAAGAAACGATGGTAATCGCCGAGAATTTAAATGAGCATCTCTTCGAGGTGACTGCGGCTTATACAACCATCAACGAGTTCACGGTTGCTGTAAAGCACGTTTCAGGAAAGGAGGTTGCAACGTATTATGGAGATATCAGAGACCCTGATCGTCATGTGGTCCGTGACATAAAGAAATGGAAGAAGGTTGTCCCTTCGAGTGATGCTGATGCCGTATAGCGAAACCTATCAAGTACTCATCAGCGCGACAGAACTATCGTTTGGTCTGCTCAGTAACACGGTACCGTTCATGGTGCTCGGTGTGGTCTTCGCCGAGTTCATCGTTGCTTTGAGGGTTGTGAACAAGATCGCATACATAGCGAGACCGATCTCAAACTTTGCCAACCTGAGAGATGAGTGTGGAGCCAGTTTTATGACCGCATTCATATCTCCGACATCCGCCAATTCGATGCTTGCCTCTTTTTACAACGATAAACTGATCGAGAAGAAGGAGCTCTTCGTAGCGTCCATGATGACCTCCTTTCCAGCGATTGTGATGCACTGGCGTGCACTGCTTCCAGTGCTTATACCTCTCATGGGTATGACCGGACTCATCCACTTCGGTATACTGATGCTCATCGGATTCATCAAGACGTTCTTCATCATGCTCGCGGGCAGGTTTCTTCTGGAGAAGAGGGATCATAAGCCTGTAGATCGCCCGACAGAGGGGCGTCCGGAGTTAAAAGAAGCTTTCAAGATCAGTTTGCAAGCGTCTAAGGGTACCGTCAAGCGAATACTGTGCATGACCATCCCGATCTTCTTTGTTGTCTGTGTCCTGATAACACTTCGGAGCCTTTGATCTGCTCGCATGCCACCTGGGTGGCATCTGTGAGTACTTTCCGATACCGGCTGCGGGCTTAAGCATCATCGCAGCACAGTTTGCAAACTTCATAGCAGCACATTCGACAGCCGGCACTCTCTTGTCAACCGGGGTGCTCACCAGCAAAGAAGTCATTCTGACACTGCTTGTTGGTGATGTTCTATCGAGTGTTATGATGCTGATGAAATATATGATACCGTACTACATCGGGATATTCGGTCCGAGGATCGGGATGCAGATACTCGTGATAGCAACAGCGATAAGAACGGTGGTCATGTTTGCGGTGATCTTTGCGCTTGCATTGTTCTGGTGATGTATATCATCCGCACTCTTTGATGCTACTAACAGAAAAGTTTATGTCACAAAGATCGCAAGAGCATAGAAAATGAGATGACGAGGATGAACCCTATCACAAAGAAGATATTATCAATCGCACTGCTTATGTTGCTCGTAATCGGTGCGGCAGCAGACGATGAGGTTGAGATCGACCCTGACGCAGATGTCAATGTCACTATCAACGCACCCGAATATGTGTCAGAAGATACGTTCGAGGTCACGATGGATGTTACGGAGGTTACCGACTTTGATTCGGGGCAGTTTGATCTCATGTTTGATCCGGACGTCATAAATGTGGTGGATGTCACGGATGGAAACATAGAAGATATCAAAATATCGGTAGACATGTGGCGTCACATGGATGATGACCGGGTCAGGGTGATCTTCAATGCCGATGCAGGTGCTGAGGGGGTAAGCGGATACGGATATGTAGCTAAGATTGCATTTGAGGTTGTGGGGGATATCGGAGATACCAGTGCCATTGACATGTCTGATGAGTTTGAGAGGGGGCTCTACTATTTAGAGCCGAGAGAGGGTTACGATACGGTAGGCCCAGCTGATCTCCCTGCAAACTGGTTCGGCACCACCGTAACCATCGGCACCGCACCAGCGGTGTCAGATGAGATCCCGACGCCCGCGCCCGCCGAGACACCAGCGGTCAATGCAACACCGGACTTGGAATCGACATCAGCACCGACGCCGACCGAAACGCCAATAGAGACATCGCTTGAGCTATCATCCAACCCACTCGGAATGACAGCGCGTGCGGAGAGCGCACCTGCCGCGGCAGTGCCGGGCGCATCATCAGAATCATCAGAAGACGGCGGATTGCCGGATATACCAGCAGCGTGCGATCTCATCCCGATCTACTCGCTTGTCGGACTGCTCGCCTTAATTTATGCATTAACACAATTCAAATGAGGATATTATGTACGCACGAAACAACAACCTGAAACGGCTCGGAATGATCGCTGCGATATCGATCATCACGATTGCGTTTGCAGCGCAGGCATCGGCGGCAAATGACCCTGAAGTCAGCGTCTGCGTCCCGGATTGGACGACCACCGCGTTCGATGCGATCATAAAGATGGAGTATTTTGATGATGGTATAAAGGATCTGGAAGGGCAGTTTGATCTCTCTTTTGACACAGATGTTGTGGAGCTAAAAAGCGTCGAGGGCATGGAGATTAAAGATAAAAATGCAATAATAGAATGGGATTTTGTTGATGGTTCGGATAATAAGAAGATCTGGGTAGAATTCGTAATACCTGATGATACGGGTACTCGAACTTACGGAGAATTTGTAAAGATACAATTCAATTTAGTGGGAGATACGGGCGATAGCAGCCTGCTGGACATAACAGGTGGGACTCTCGCATACACAGATGGAACCGCAGTGCCATCCGTAAAATGGACCGATGACACGGTTAACATAGGCAGTTTCGATGTTACGGTCAAGGCTCCCGAATCTGTCTCTACTGACACGTTCGACGCCGACATCGATATCACTGATGTCGTAGATCTTGAGTCAGGGAGTTTTAAGTTGTCGTTCAATTCGAGCGTGGTAAACGTGACCGATGTCAAACCTGGAAAAATCGGTGGAACAGAGATACCAATAGATATGTGGTGTTTCATGAAAAACAACACAATCAGAGTGCTCTTCAATCTTCCTAGCGCAGAAAATGGTGTAAGCGGCTCCGGAACTATAGCAACAATAAGTTTCGCTGTGATCGGGGAAGATGGTGACAGCAGCGTATTGGACATAGATAAATATCTAAAAGAGCATTTCACTAACCCAGAGACTGACAGACTGCCCATAAACTGGATCGACGCCACTGTAACCATCGATAGTGCAGCGCCTCCGCCACCAAAAAAAACCGATACTTATGTTTATGTGAAAAACCTTGATGACGATAAATTAAATGTATTTCTCTTCATCGATGGAGTTTTCAAGGTCAAAAGTTCAATCTTTTCCGTTTCAGCAGGCTCTACAAAAAAGTACGCCAATTATAAGTTGGAGGAAGGATTGCACAGTTTCAGAATCGAATGGTACGATCTCGACACTGAAGAACGGTACGAAAAGATCGAAGAACACAACATAACAGGCGAAACGGCTCTTATTATTATCAACACAGTGGAGCATACCGATGAGGATACCAGGATCAGCGCCCGTGTTTACGTGAAGAACAATGATGACGATTGTCTGGACGTCTATCTGTATATCGACGATGTATACAAGAAATACGAACTCATCGAGTTTGATGATACCTGCGAGTATGAAAAGGAGGGATACGAGTTTGATGAAGATGGAGTGCACACTTTCAAGATAAAATGGCGTGACCCGGATACAGAGGAGACGTATGAGAAGCTCACCAGAGAATACATAAAAACCGAGCAGTCGATAACGATGTATGTCGATCCACATACTGAAGATGATCTCATCACCACCGCATCTATTCCCACATCATCCTCCGTCCCCCAGTCGTCCTCATCCACGTCAAGCCCTGCACCGGCTACATTGACCACGCCGATCACCGTGCTGCACACAGACCCGATCTCAGCCGGAGGCAACGACAACGGCGCAGGACAATCGCAATCGCAGTACCACCACCTGTATACGCTCGTGGGGGCTATCGCCATACTCGTTGCAGCAACGCAGATCAGAAGAGATTGATACATTGATATATATGAAGATGAAGATACTTCTATCTTTTTTGTTGACCATACTGTGCATCCTGTGCCTCAGCACTGCCTGCGCTTACGATGAGGATGACCTTGAATGGGCGTGCGGCAAATCAAAGGAACTTCACCTCGGCGAAGGAATAACGTGCGGCAATTACACGGTCGTGGCTTACAATTTCCCCCGGTCCGATCAAAAACAATTTGTTGGGATAAAACTGTATGAAAATAACATCCTGGTTGCTGATCAAATGCTGAAGGAGGGTGAAGATTACATCCACGATGATGAGATCCGGATAACGGCTCTTGAACTGTGGATGACCGATCAGGACTGGACAGATCTGCCAACTGACCAGTGGGCAAAGATCAGGATAGAACCAAGAGGCTTGCCGCGTTTTGAGGTGGAATTCGAGACTGAAAAGGATGAATATGAACCGTACTCATCCATTGAGGTGGATCTCATCATCCAGAACATCGGAGATGCAAAAGCAGAGGACGTGAACGTCTATGTCGATGCAGAGACTCTTGAAACGTTTGAAATGATCCATGGAAAGACCAGATACCATCGTTCTGAGATCGAAAAAGGGGAACTCTTTGACAGTAACATAGATACTGCAGCGTTTGATCCGATCACACTGCGATTTGGTGTGCCTTCGGTGATTGAGGATAGCGTACTCGACCTGACAATAAACATCGAGTACTATGATATAAAAGATACGAAATATTGTTATGCCATATCCTATCCAGTGAAGGTGCTCAGCATGTTCAGCATCTCAAAATCAATAAATGATAATGTATACATGGATGAGATTGCCACAGTCACGGTAACGCTCCGAAATGGTGGTACACGTACGATCAACTCGATCAGGGTGAGCGACACCATGCTGTCCGAATTTGAGTTGAATGAAAACTCGTCACTAAAATGGGAACTGGATCTTGGAGCCGGCGAGTGCAGGAGTTTTACATACTCGTTAAAGCCACTCCAGCCGAGCGAAGTGGGATACTTCCTTCCTCCTGCGATTGCGCAATGGAAGGAGGATGGCAGAACATATTCTGCGCGATCGGATCTCCCATATATTACGGTATACGGTCCAAAGATAGAGTTATCAAAGACAGTAAAGCCAAGCACCATCGATATGGGCGGGATTGTGACCGTTGCTATCGAGGTTGCGAATACCGGGAATGAGGTGGCGAGCGTCGATGTGACTGATCACCTTCCTCCGGATGCTGTGCTGACCGATGGCGTGCTCGGCGCTGATATGATCCTTGCGGCGGGCGAGAGCCATACATTCGGTTATAACATGAAGATGGGTGCATCCGGTTCTGTCGAACTGCCGCCCGCTGTTGCGCATTTTGTGGATACCCATTACTACGAGGGAACCGTCGTCTCTGAGAAGAGATCGATCACAGTGAATCCGGCAGCAAGCCCGCGCCCGACACACACAATCGATACGTCGGATCAACCGGTCGCCGCCACGACTGATGCAAACACCACCATCAGAACAGATGAAAAAGCCGGTTTGGGTCCGGTCTGCATGTTGGTTGGATTTTTTGCTGCTGTGTTTGTAATTATGCGGGTTAGACGAAGATAAGGATTCTTTTACATCTTTAGCACAGGACTGCTTCTGGAAATGGGGTTTTGGTCCGGATGATTGGGGAATGTCCTAATCCAAGATAGTTAATTGGAAATAGAAAAATTCGTGCCAGGTCCACAGGTGATCCGCCAATCCTTCCAACATTGCGGGAGAAGTTATTCTTTTGAACCCGTTTATGAAATTCCAGTAGAATTGAAACAGTTGGAGCGAACATTTTAGCATCCACCTCCGTTTCGAGAAACACTTTGTCTTCCGTACCAAACCTGCCAATCCGGTCCCTAAGTATCCCGTTGTAGTTCTCGACATCAGTGGTTTCTATGTCGCCGGGATCCGGGTTACCGTATATTGTCCTTTTCTCCTTGCGGACGACTCTCCCGTTCTCCCTGATCTTCACAAGCTGCCCGTAATCGATACAGGTATCCGCATAATAATCTGGCAAAATATAAGTGTAATCGTCGAGCTCTGGTGTGAATCGGTCGTATAAAGCCCCGTCGCTCAATTTTATGTTCGCTTCTGTCTCGTACCGCCGTTCAAGCGCTCTGATCGATCTGAGGAAATAGGCTCCAAATCCGAGTATGAGAACCCAGAAGAATATAACAGGATCGATCTTACGTTGTCGTTTGATGAATTCGGTTTTTCGAGCGAGATCCCACAAGAACTCCTCTGAAAACATCTGCACGAGATATTCAACACTTGGATCGGTTTGTTTAGTATGGTTGTCCATGCCATCACCCTCAGACAACCATGATTGTAGTTATTGTATATAAACAGTGTGATGGTTTAGTGGCGCCTTAACCGAACACCGATGAAGCTTATTAGACTTGTTGCGAAACACCCCACACAAGAATCATGCACTCCACCTTCCCGTACAGCACCCTCAATTCAGCAGAACAACAGAAGGATAATTCCACAACCCACAGGATACCAACATAACTTTATCATCAAACTAATCTTTTCTGTTGCGAAACTTATCAGAAACTATCCTGAATCGCTTAACGCCACAGGGTAGCGTGCTCCACAATGACTCTGAAACCACTGACAATCCGATTCCACGCCTTCGCATCGTCGGTTAATTCTTTCCCTTTCGGCTTTTTCTTCGGCATTATGACGAGTGTACCGGGATAATCCTTTTCAAATCCGGTAAATCCCAAATCCATCCACAATGCCATACCTCTTCTGAAATACTACAGACGGTGGTGGAAATTCCTCCTTGAACATCCCATAATCATGCCTTTTTCCATTCATAGTTGGGCTCACATATCCAATTCGTTTCTTCTTGTCGGAGATGATTATATTCTTCCGAGTATGCATTTTCTTCAAGCCACGGGTAGTTTTCTTTCTGTTTCTCGTCGTCTTTTGGTCTCTCTGATCGGTCTCTCGGTGCCATCGATTAATAGATCCCCAACATCTGGGAATGCCTCTAACAACTCTTCCAAAGTGCTGACTTTCCGCTTTGGCGACACCATCTCTCTACCGAGCGCTTTCTCCAGTATTGACGTAAATTTATGAGCATTACGGTTTGCATTTGATCTGTTGAGATCAAATAGGAATCCTAAGATATCAAAAGTGGGGTAACACTTGAAATAAAAGAGCGTGAAAAATAATTTCGTCGCAGGAGCTTCCTAAGTTTCCTATTCGTCCACCGCCGGGCTTCCGTTCTCTATTCCTTATCTCAACTCCTGTTTCATACCTGAGCCCGCGCTTCATTTTGAAATTCTTCCCTAAAGCTCTCTATCAGTTTGTTAAATTCGGATGCGGAGAGTCCGGTAATGGCTTTTATCAGCCTATCGTCGCCTAACGCTCGATCAATGTTCAGCATATTTTATGAGATATATCTCATTTAATTTAAGGCTTTTTGATGGAACTGAACGCTAATTGGCAACAAGTCTAATCTCCTGAAATACCTCCGCGTCCGCTGCAGCACTCAAATCCCCCGATGCGACACTGGAGAGAACTGTAACACACGGTTCCTTGAATTTGTGGGGTTTTCCAGCCGCGTGCATGAAAATGTTGATGTCGAGAAAATACTCAGCCATCAAGCGCACCCTCTTCAATCTAACCTTCCATCAACTCCCAATCATCCACAGGCAGATTCATCATAGCAATCCTCTTTACGGCATCGTCTGCCTTCTTATACATGGGCTTGATGACAAGTTCGTGGTTTACACTCTCAATGAAAACCCTGCCGGAGCTGTGCAGACCCGGAGCACCGCCCTCATTTTCTTCGGGATCAGGATACGTCCGAATTTGTCGATATCGGCAATTCCGTGCATAATGCTACAACTGAGTCGATTGGACTAAAATCGTTTGCCAGACGTCTGTCCCGGTCCCGGGCGCCGTAGTTCTCGCTATCGCGGAAACGGCAGTTTCCAGGGGGACCTTCGGGAATCTCTATTGCGTGACCCGTTATATCGACGACGCGCTTTTCGTGATTCGCTTGAAGGTGGGAAAGAAGATCAAGAATATCGCGGAGAGGGATTGGGTGATCACCAGCCATCGATTCTCTGCAACACCATTCTCTGCATCACCTTTATGCATAATCCAGACGAATATAAACCAGGACACAAGCGGCGGATAGAGAGGCGGACACAAAAGCAAACAAAATACAGGTAATATTCATGAACGAACTTCAACTAACGGTTGCAAAGGCGTATCCAAAAGATGCGGGAAGGGGGATGGCACGCCTCGACCCATACATCCTTCAGGCGCTCCAATTGTCGCCCGGCGACATCGTTGAGATCGAAGGCAGGAAGAGTACCGGCGCGAAGGTCTGGCGTGCCGACCGGCAGGATTGGGGGCAGGAGACGATACGGATCGATAGCTATGTGCGGCAGAATGCTGGAAGCGGGATCGGGGAGCGGGTGAAGATCAGACCTGCATCCGCAAAAGAGGCTGAGAGAATCGTTTTCGCTCCGCCGCAGGGCTCGGAGGTCCAGTTCGGGGCTGATGCCGAGATCATCGTGAAGCACCAGATGATCAAGCGTCCGATCATAGTCGGCGACGTGGTCCCCATCCTGACGTCACCCTCGCCGTTCGGCGGACAGATGCTGCCACTCATCGCGACCGAGACAGTGCCCGATGGCTTGGTGCTGGTTGACAAGCGCACAGAGATCGTGCTGCTCGAAAAACCGGTCATAGGCTTTGATTCTGCGAAAGGAACCGGCATCACTTATGAGGATATTGGCGGGCTCCATGAGGAGGTCAAACGGGTGCGCGAGATGATCGAACTGCCCATGAGGCATCCGGAGGTCTTTCACAAACTGGGCGTCGATCCTCCGAAAGGTATATTGATGCACGGTCCGCCAGGAACTGGAAAAACGCTGATCGCAAAGGCTGTTGCAAACGAATCGGGCGCGCATTTCCTCTACATTGCAGGACCAGAGATCATGGGCAAGTATTACGGGGAAAGCGAGGAGAGACTGCGGGCTATTTTCGAGGAGGCAGAAGAGAAGTCTCCTTCAATCGTTTTCATCGATGAAATCGATTCGATCGCTCCGAAAAGAGAGGATGTTTACGGAGAAGTGGAGCGGAGAGTGGTTGCCCAGTTGCTCTCATTGATGGACGGTCTCGAGGATCGAGGACAGGTGGTGGTGATCGCTGCGACGAACCGGGTGAATGCGATCGATCCCGCGCTCCGCCGCCCTGGCAGGTTCGACAGGGAGGTCGAGATCGGCGTGCCAGATATGGATGATCGTATCGAGATCCTTCAGATTCATGTACGCGGGATGCCTCTTACTGAAGATATCGACCTGGCAGAGATTGCTGAGACTACGCACGGCTTTGTTGGCGCGGATCTCTCCGCCTTGACGAAGGAATCTGCCATGAAAGCGATACGCAGGTATCTTCCTGAGATCAATCTCGACGAGGAGATTCCGCAGGAGAAACTGGACGAAATGACGGTTATGAAGGAGGATGTCGATAGCGCACTGCGTGAGATCGAGCCGTCTGCGATGCGCGAGGTCCTTGTCGAGATTCCGCATGTTAAATGGGAGGACGTCGGCGGACTGGATGCTGCCCGGCAGGAACTTCAGGAAATAATCGAATGGCCTCTTACAGACCCCAAACGATTCGAAAGAATGGGCATCACACCGCCAAAAGGAATTCTCCTGTACGGACCGCCCGGCACAGGAAAGACACTGCTTGCGAAGGCTGCTGCAAACGAATCGAACGCCAACTTCATCAGCGTGAACGGTCCGCAGCTGCTCTCGAAATGGGTCGGCGAATCCGAAAAAGCGATCCGGGAGACGTTTAAAAAGGCAAAGCAGGTTGCACCCGCCATCATATTCTTCGACGAACTCGATGCGATCGCTCCGGTACGCGGAACCGACACAGCACGAGTCACCGACCGTGTGTTAAACCAGCTACTCACCGAACTGGACGGCTTGCAGTCGCTACAGGAGGTGGTCGTGGTCGCTGCAACCAACCGCCCTGACATCGTTGATCCAGCGCTGATCAGACCGGGCAGGTTCGACAGGCTCGTGTACGCCGGGGTGCCAACGAAATCGGGCAGGGAAGAAGTCCTGCGGATACACACGAAAGGGATGCCGCTCTCTGATGTGAATATCAGCGAACTGGCTGAGCTGTCTGAGGGCTATGTCGGTTCTGATCTCGAATCACTATGCAGGGAGGCTGGTATGCTTGCGATGCGTGAGGATTTCGACCGTATCGAGATGCGGCATTTCGAGGAGGCTTTGCAGAAGATCAGACCGACCGCAAGCGCGGATCTCACAGACCATTACCAGCGTGTGCAGGAACAGTTCAAAGGGGGAGTCGCAAAGAAGGAGCCGGGGTCGTACATCGGATATCGGTAGCAGAGATCAGGTAAGCCAATGGCAAGCATACTCGTAACCAATGACGACGGCGTCTACTCATCCGGAATCAGAGCAGCACACAGAAGCGTCTGCGATCTCGGGGACGTCACTGTTGCAGCCCCATCCATGCAGAAATCAGGCGTCGGGAGATCGGTATCGGTCTTCTCGCCTCTGCGGATGACCGAGATTGAACTGGAGTCGTTCAGGGCTTATGCGGTCGCTGGCACGCCTGCCGATTCTGTGATCCTCGCGATCTTTGTTATTCTGGACAAGCTCCCTGATCTATGCATATCGGGTTTTAATATCGGTGAAAACATCAGCACTGACACGGTCACCACGTCAGGCACGGTTGGTGCCGCGCTTGAGGCTGCAAGCTACGGCATACCAACGATTGCGGCGTCGATTCAGGTGGCGGATCAGGGCGACAAGTTCGATGACCCCCGGCATTATGAATACGATTTCAGCGCCGGCATCGATCTGGTGAGGAGAGTTGCAAAACGAGCGCTCAAGCACGGTTTTCCGAAAGGTGTGGACGTGCTGAACATCAACATCCCGAGAAATGCGCTGCCAGATACCAAGATCGAGATCACCAGGCTGTCAAGGAAGATATTCAAGACGTCGGTTGAGCAGAGATATGATCCGCGGGGTCGCCCGTACTACTGGATCGATGGTGACCTTGTGCAGGACGACGACGCGGGCACCGATGTACATGCATTCGCACGTAAGCGCATCTCGATCACACCACTCTCGCTCGACTCAACCGCCGGCATCGACCGGCTCTCGACGTGGGAGATTCCTGAAACGCTCACCCGGGC
>JAUWHQ010000176.1 GCA_030605805.1 Methanosarcinales archaeon
ATCATCGAATCAACGAATGCAGACTCAAGGTCTGGGAGACCCATCGATACGAGCATGCCTTGCGGACGTGCGCCCATCGCTGCGATATCGCTGAGTGTGGCTGCGGCACACATCCACCCGATCTGCCATGCGCTCATCTCATCTGGAAAATCGGTCTCTCTGTGAAACATATCGGTGGTAACGACCATATATTCGGTATCTGTGATGTCCATGATGGCGCAGTCCTCAAATTCGATATCCAGCCGCTTTATGATCTGATTTACAAGGGCGGTCTCGCCAAGTTCGTAGATGGTCATGTCAACACCAGTTGTGTCTTGATCTATATTTGTTTTTGTCAAGCGCTACCACAAATAAGTCTTGAAGTTTTTGTTTTCGTTGGCTGCCTGATCCGTGGCATCAATTCGTAATTCCGCGAATCCAATGTTCAGCCGGTTTGAAAAAGCTCGCATGTGCCGGTCTGGGATATATACGGGTCTTTGATATCTCGCGTTGCAGTGACCAAAACCCCGGAGACTTTTTGATATTTTCGATTTAAGGGTTCGGAAAACCACAGAGAGCACAGAGGGGACAAAAGAGGAAAATAACAACTCTCTGTGTCCCTCTGTGCTCTCTGTGGTTTAATCTTCCTTACTATGACCGGATCCTCCAGAAGAGTGAAAAAGTACTTGCAACGCAAATTGTCAAAGAGCCAAAAGAGATCGATTGAAGCCAAACAGACACTAACAGCACCCATTTACCCATGCTACCGATTCACCCACCACACCACCGTCCACGCTCATTACACGCACGCGACCTAACTTCCACGATGCCGCTCTTCAGGGCGGGGTCGGCGACTTCACAGCTTCAGCTCTCTGATGATATGCGGAAGCTCGGATAGGTCATCAATGATCATATCTGCACTCTCACGTAGTTTCCAGGATTTATCGCGGCGCTGCTGCACCGTCAGCACCCCGACATCGGCGGCTGTGATCGCGCGGAGATCGTTGATCTCGTCTCCGACCATAACCACATATTCATGAGTGTTTTTCAGATCCCTTATCAGACGCTCCTTCACAACGGGAGTTGCAACAGGAACCACGTTTTCTTGCGGAATACCCAGATGTCTGGCAAGCGTTGACAGGTTTCTCATGCTATCCCCTGACGCGATATAGAGATCAGCGCACTCAGTGAGCTGTGCTACCGTCTCCTCCGCACCGGAAAACAGTTTTCCGGCGGTGCAGATCACATAGGGGATCACTCCAGTGGGAACATCGATGATAAACCCGGCTCCGCTGTAAAAAACGTTCTTGCACTTTTTCTTGACCGCCGATACCACGTCCATGAGATCGGAGACACAGACATCGCCCGAACAGTTGTCCAGCATAACCTGCCTGACATCATCAGCCGTGATGCTCTCGCTTGCGCAGCCGATGTTTATATCGATATCGTTCTCTACAAGAAAGTGCTGAATACTCTGGTCCGGCGGACAGCCAAGGAGTGTGTCCGGCGGTATGTCGATAGCAACGAGCGCCTGAGACTCACGGACGAGTCTGAGAGATGATATGTTGTGAAGCTCTTTTCCGGTTCTGGTGTCCTTTGCCACCCGGTACATCCGCATCAGCGTGCCGGATGAGTCAAAAACGATTGCACGGCGGTGGGTCATCTGTACTGATGGGTGATGCCACCGGTATTAATGATTTTCTCATGGATGAGACTTCTGTCGATTTCCCAAAAACACTTTCGCCCAATCGTAGGTGCCACCCACCAGATGATTTGGCGAAGCCTCGAGCTAACAATCCACCAATGTTTTCCGCACAGTTGCAGTTCATATCCCGAGCAACTCACAGGTCCGCTCGACCTCCATGACCGCACTCGAATCATCGGGCAGATCGATCAGCGGCGTTCCGCGGAGGTCGTAATCCGCAAGCGTTGCGTCAAACGGGATCGTTCCGGCGATCTCAAAGCCGAGTTCTGATGCCTGCATCACCAGGCTCTCTTTATTTTCTGGTGTAACCTTATTCAAAATAATATATATTTTTTTAAATCCGAGATCGAGCTCATCGGTAAGATCGCGTATCCGCTCGGCGGTTGTCAGACCTTTGCGCGAGCCGTCGGTCACCACCAGCAGGTAATCGAGATCGCGGATGATCCTTCTGCTGAGATGCTCCATGCCTGCTGCGGTGTCGATGATCATAAGATCGTAGTTCTTCGTGATCCGGTCCATGATGCCGCGCAGCAGGTTGTTTGCATAGCAGTAGCAGCCGGCTCCGTCTGGTCTTCCCATCACGAGCAGGTCATAACCAGCTTTTTCGATTAATATCTCGTATATCCGGGATTCGAGCAGCCGCATCTTATCGACATCGGGCGGGAGATCGCCCATCAGGATCTCCCTGACATCGCCCACGGTTCGGTCGGCGGTCTCGCCGAGTGCCTCAGGAAGGTTGGTGTCAGGGTCGGCATCGACCGCAAGCAGCACCCGACCTGTGCGCACGATATGCCTGATCAGCAGCGCGGCGACCGCTGTCTTCCCTGTTCCGCCCTTTCCGGTGATTGCGATGGTTGTTGTCATGGCATCATTCTCCTCAAGGCAGGGGCATAAGGTTTTCTGATCCGTGGCAACCACCCGCTATGCGCGGATATTCTCCTGCGCAAACAGAATCAGCATCACCATGCTACTTAAACCTGACCAGTCTCGAACTGAGGCTCGCCTGATCGCTTTAAATCGTTCTGACGAGTTATCAAATTACAGTTACCTGATGCCAAGTTGTTTCCTTATCAGTTCGCAGAGGCTGTCTTTGATATCAGAATGTCTGGGGACTGGTGCTTTCTTTCCACTCATCGGATTCATGTATATGTCGTGTCGCCCACCATGGCGTCTCAGATAGCATCCCGCGTCTACCAGTTCTCGTATAAAATCACGCCGTTTCACGCCTCAACTCCCAGTTCCTTAGCCATGATGGTAGTCTGCGGCAATACCAAAACCCCCTCTTCTTCTATCATCAGCCTGTACACGTCTCGAATGTTCTCTTCCAGTTCTTCAAGAGATTCGCCCTGACTGAATACCCCGGGAACTTCCCTGAGCCTGCCGACATACCATCTCTCGTCTATCCAATACTCAAGCGTAAAATGTCTTAACATGGTTTCGCCTCATCACTTTGTGATTTTGACTATCATGCTACATATTCCTTCTTATTATGGCGCGAGCTTCGAGAGCGACAGCAATTACGTGGTCATGTTCTCGTCACGACTGCAGTTCCACATAGCAATCATATCACCAGCATCCGCAGCATCCACCGCCGCCTGTATCGGCGCGGTACCCGCATTGAACACACCCCAATCGCGCCACCAGCCACCTTCATTGACATACAACTGCTCGGCAGCCGCCATGCCGCAGAAGACAGCTATCAGTGCAAGTGTGAGTATGACGTGTCATTTTCAATTTACTCATATCATCCACCTCTTTTCTGATTTCGTGGGTAATTCCCCTGCGTAGGCATAATCAGCATCACCACCACACTTAAACTTAATCGGTCGCTATGTACCGCCCGCCTGCATGATCATCAGCGCATCAACTGGCATGAGCCAGCCCCACCGTCGTTCATTCCTGCACCACCGCTGTGCTCTTCCGCGCACGAAGTCACCCATGCATGCGATTGAGCATGATTCTGTTGATGCGATCACCAAAAGATTCTTTGATGATAACCAAAATACCACTACGATGGCTTAAATCCGAGAGATTATGCCGGACTCGTGTGCCGCCCCTCTGCGGGGGTAGCCAAGCCAGGTCAACGGCGCAGGACTTAAGATCCTGTTGCGAAGGCATTCGAGGGTTCAAATCCCTCCCCCCGCATTTTTCCCGCCATTCTTCGCCACTTCACCGTCATCACCCAAAACGCTCCCGGATTGTGCTTTCTCGCAGGACTTCGTACCCGAGATCCTCGATCACGACGCTGATGCGGTAACGCTCTGCAGCATTCATCGACTTCCGGTCAAAGTACGCAAAATCAGCATTCGATTTCCAAAACGCATCACGAATCAACTCGTCATCAAGGCTGTCCAGTTGATACTTGGGGAAGTTGTGCCCGAATGTGATCTCGGTCTCAAGGATCAGTTTTGTCTGCCTTGGCGCATAATGCCCCCCACCAAAGCCGACTGCAACCGGAGCGGCGGACCCGGACTCACGCGGATATGCGTCCCTGCCCAGAATTGCGCTGGCAACGATCCTGCCTGCATCCCTGTCAAGCCATTCTGCCTCCCCGCTGCCGATCTCGACATAGATCGATGGCACAGAGAGTGCGGTTGGTCCGTGATGCGTTGATTCCATAGAGACCGCGTAACCGGTATCTGCCGCAAGATCGCGCACCGATTGGAGGAACAATTTCAGTGCCTGCGGCGCTGCCGGGGCGAGTTCGCGGGGATTCCCACCGAATTTAGCGTCCCCGATGTTTCCTGTGAAGTGGGCGGAGAACAGCCGTTGTCCATTGTCACTTTTGTGTTTTGATGCGAAGATGATCCGGTCTGTCATGAATCCCCGTCTCTCAAGTTCCGAATCGATGTGATCACAGAAGATATGGAGTTTCTCAACCGTAACGATCCTGAACCGGTCAGTTTCGTAGACCTCTTCCTCGTGCTCCCAGTCACGGAGCGCGATTAAGTTTTCCCTGATGTTCATGCTTGCCTGATCGGCTGCGGAACAGAGTATTGTGGTTTTTGTGTTCATGGTTGTGTTCGCCGGAGGTGGTGTGTGTCTGGTGGGACTTTGTGGTCATCTCGTTATGCGGCATCGGTAATGAAATTAGGTTACGTGGAAAGGCAAGTGGTTCACATCGATTGTAAAAAGCATTAATGAGCCGTTTGGATACACGCAGATTTGTTAACTCTGGCATCTCTCGTTTATCCGCGTCCATCTGCGGTTAATGGAATTGAAAGAAGTCATAGATCGATGGATATTCTTTATTTATTTGATTTATCGATGGGATGCAACGCAAATCACCAAAAAGCCTGATTTTCTACATACACCATTCATCTCTGCAAATTCTTCATTTTTCAGCGAAACGTTAAGCAAAACCTTTATCGGATCCCGGAAATTAGGGGTTGCATCCACGACCCGCCCAGGCACCAAAACAACGTTTAAGTACTTTACCGACATACTTGAGATCGTGAGCCGAACGATACGCAAAATCAATAGCAAGAGGCAAATTCTATTTGTATGAACATTAACTATACTTATCATATCAGGATGTTA
>JAUWHQ010000034.1 GCA_030605805.1 Methanosarcinales archaeon
ATTGTCCGAAATGGACCCTGAAATGCCCAAGATTATCTTCATGCACCATCCGGCAATAAGTGATAGTGATGACGAGTCAGCAACTTGGTCGGTTGAACCTCCGGTTACCAACAATTGCCCACCTAACTATGGTGGTAATGATGCTTGTATCGCATTCAATCGATGTGGATTTATAGATTACTGTATCAATAATAATACCGATCTGGTTCTCACCGGGCATACACACTGGGATTATGTAAAAACCGTTTTCAATGAACCGGAAACTCATAAAACTTTGTTTATTCAGACAAGAAGTGCTACAAAGGACCCGGACCTTTACAATTATCATGGATACCGGGTGATCAAGATAACCGACGAAGGGGCAATTCAACATATATCAGAGATGACAGAAGACACCCTCCGGAATATTGAGAGATATACCTACTGTGCACCTTCTAATCTACCCGATCACACTCAAATTTATGCTTATGTGATCAGTGGGCACAATATAACAGGCATACTTCCGGATGACACCATAAGGCGTGAGATTCCCGATTCATATTATACAGGAGTGCTTGATGAGCTGCCGCAAGTTATCAGATGCTATAATGAGAAGCCAGACAAATTTAAATTCGGGGTCAAATCGCTGCCTACAGAGACCTCGGCTACCACATCTCAGAGTGCAATGGACGAAGGACCGGTCCGTTTCAACATCATCATGAAACACCAGACAGAGAACACGATCACCACGTATATCTATGAAGATATCACCCTGGGCGCATCAGAGAACGCAACCGCCATTGTTGACCTTGATCCTGCAAACGTCAATTACACGATGGAAATCGACTATGACGGCGACGGCACCGTTGACGATACCACCGAACCAACCCACATCATAATCAACCACGCGCCCAACATATCGATTACCACACCAACAGGAGTTCAGAGCGGCAACGTCACCATACCATACAACCTGAAAGATGCCGAAAGCGATAATTGCGCGATAATAGCGCAGTACAGCCTCAACAACATCACATGGCATTATGCGGGCGTGGGTGAAGGTGGTGATGGCACGATCGATGTGGCAAGCACCCCTGCTGGCGTGGATCATACATTCGTGTGGGCAGGCGGCACGGACATACCGTACAGGAATGCCACCGTGTACTTCAGGATCAGAGCAAACGATTGCGACCTTGCAAGCGATTATGCAACAACCGATGCGTTCTTTGTGGATAATCGCGTGCAGGGGGATCTCAACTGTGACGGCACCCTCACACCCGCAGACGCCGCAATCACGCTCCGGATCGCAGCCAGCGGCGGTTCTGCCTCGTGCGACCCCTGCGACGCCCGGGCGCACGCTGATGTCAGTGGCGATGGACACGTCACCTCCCTCGACGCACTCATGATCCTGCAAGCAGCAGCAGGCAGCATAGAATTATGACCGAGAGAAAGCGACTGAATGGCATGAAAAGAACCGAATTCCATGATAGGGAAAAGGAGGCTGGAGAGATCAGGGATATCCCGGATTCAGAGCCATCCCGGATCACATTCGTCTACTGACCGATAAACAGTGGGAACACCACGCTGATAAATCGGTAGTGTACCAATCCAAGATAGTTAATGAAGATATCGTCTTTCCAAAAAGTTTTCATGATAATTATTTCCGATACCAAATATCCGTAGATGCACGTAAAAATAAACGCTATAATTCCGAAGTTAACAAATCTACGTTCATCAGTATTTATCTGTAGTTGGCTATATTTTTTGGATTTTTGATATTGTTATTGGGAGGACTACAATCGCATCACATATTATGATAAACTATTGTATAGTAGGACAGTACCGATTCTTTCGCAATCGCGACGACCCTTGCTCTGTAGCCCACGTTCCGGATCCTCCCTGACACGATCGCGGTGATCCTCTCTATGATCCCCTTTTAATGATCGGGTTGTCATACAGTTTGTGCAGATGGGCTTCTCAAGTTCGCAGTGGTCTCGCCCAATAGCACGCAATCGTCCTGGGACTGGTAATCGCTCCGAACGTCAAACTAAAAAGAAATCCCGGTAATCGACCGATGAGACTATTTTAAAAGCCATCACATCGTCCCATCTCATCTTTTACAAACGTGAACAGTACCAGTGAAATTATCGCCAATACAAGACCATAGATAAATGTTGTTTCCGGACTTATTTTATCCCATAGCAATCCTGCAATATATCCTCCGGGAAGAGCTACCAATCCTATTGAGGTATGAAACGTTCCGAGCGTCGTTGCTTTCAGGTGGTCTGGTGCCAGATCGACCACAAAGGCTCGCCCCACACCATCAATCATGGCATAGAATATTCCATAAATGACGAACAATAATAAAATACTGTAAATACTTGAAGTGAATATTAAACCAAGAGAAGTGATACCAAATAGCACATACCCTGCTCTTAAAACAGGTTTTCTTCCGATTTTATCCGACAATATTCCAAAAGGGATTGTACAAACCGTATAGACAATATAAAATAAAATATAGAGAAGAATTGCTGTATGATCAGCCAATCCTATATCCACTGCCCGGAGCAGTAGAAAGGCATATCCGAAATGACCCAGTGCAAATATCGAAGAAACAATAATAAACAATTTCAAATTTGTAGGCAATTCTTTAAAACCGATCTTAATGGACATCTCCTTTGTTTCTTCTTTCGCAGGTATCTTTCCTTCTTTGATGAATAGAATAACAAATACTGCAATTACCGCTGGCACAAAAGCAAACATGAAGACGTTTCTATAACCCAGAATCGGAAGCAGCAAAAAGGCAAGAACAGCTCCAAAAATCGAACCGATGCCGTCCATAGCTCTGTGAAAGCCGTAAGCCTTTCCCCTGACACTTACATCGCTGGATTCTGCCACGATCGCATCTCTTGGAGCAGTTCTCAAGCCTTTGCCAATTCTTTCTACCACTCTCACAAAAAGAACAAATGACCAGATACTGGCGAAGGCAAACAGTGGTTTTGTTATGGCTGACAGAGAATAGCCAATCAGAATAAAAGGCTTCCTTCTCTTGATTTTATCTGACCAGTAGCCAGATACGACCTTCAATAAAGAAGCGGTTGTTTCTGCAGCACCTTCGACGATACCAACCGCATAAGCGCCAGTACCCAGCACGGTTATCATGAATAAAGGAATTAATGGAAAAACCATCTGGCTGCTGAGATCGGTGAATAAACTAACCAAGCCTAATATGAACACATTTCTGGTAATGCTTTCAAAGATTTTAATCTTCATGCAATCACATCACGCTCGTATCCTGATCATCCGATGCATGTTTCCTTCGCACATGTATGCAAGAGACAGAGAGGTCGCGGAGATTTTTGCAGAATCTGCGTTCTTTTGTTTCATTTACGGATAATTAAAAGGCTCGCATCTGACATTAACGATCATGCTCACGTCCCCGGATGAACCGGGGGACCATATCTCGGATCTTCGATTTCTGGCAAAGATGGGGTTGATGCGAGGGGTATACACAACCGGCATGTTTTTTACATAAACTGTGGATTCATCTGTACGTCGAGAAGATCTTATTGTTTCAGCTTTAACTTGATTAAAACTATGGTTATCAAAAATGGACTGTGTACATGGCAGTCTATTTGATGTTGTGCGAGATGGTGTGTGCAGTATTTCACAATATCCATCAAATATGTATAAAGTGAAAGATTGATAAACCAATAAGTTGAACCATTAACAGAGTTCCGGATGTGAATTAGGTTCATCACTGTACCTATCCGGAATAAATTGCAATTACATCACGAATCTCTGCAAAACCTTTATATACCTGCTATTACACATTCACATATATGACGATCCGCACAACAACATGTACACAACATGGTCGGATCGCAGTTACACAGCACCAGGCATCTGAGGGGATGGATGGTGAACATCACTCGAGGAAAAGATATGAGATCCCGGCTCGAAATCACGACCGACAACGACTGTCGGCACACAATCCAGTCAAGTGGCGATGGCTGGAAGAACGTGCTAATCAGTTTTATCCATTCGGTCCCGACGCCCACTCCCGAGTCCGGGGACTCCCCCTACGTGCAGTCCCGGTTGAAACTCACGACAGATGATGGCGACGATATCATCATGGTATCGGAAGGCATCGATTGGGCGGATGTCGTGATCCGTTTTGTCGAGAACTTCTCAACCGGGACCAAGCCCCCCCAAACTAAGCACAGGGAGGCGGCGGCAAGCCCATTGTCAGATGTGCCGCTTCATGAGTCGCTATCTGTTCGTGAGCGTCTCGAACTCTTCTTGAAGTATGAGTATCCGAATGTGTGGTTTACTTCCACCGACATAAAGAACCATTATGAGCGTATCTATGACCCGATCAACCAGAGCACGGTCTCAACATACCTTGCCAGGATGTGTAACCGTGGCATCGTTGAACGGCGGGGCAACCGGATGCATCGGGAATACCGGGTGTATGAAACGGCAACATCGGAGCAGGTTCTTCCGATCGTGCAGAGCGTCAACTGAGTCGGCGAATTGAGGTGGCGTCTTTCTGATCAGAGGTCGCAAAATGGCGCCCCGATAGACTGGCAGTCGCACTTGCGGTGGTTTTATATAGGTGGGAGGAGAACTCTGCGAGGATCATCTCGAAACAATCCTGCAACACCCAGTATACGACGCTCCAGGATATTCCAGTGCTTTCCATTGCCACGCGCCAGGGCATCGTTCTCTTTAAGCCAGTTTCGCAATTCAAGCAGTCCCTTGCCATCTGTTGAGAATCTCTTGATTATCGGCTCTTCCACGCCACTGATCATGATTGCAGCGAAGACAAAGAGTTTGTGGACGTCGATGCCGCAAACTTTATTTATTTTCTGATCCATTGTGCTACCTCCGATAATCGCTTGAAAGCCCGCTATCTACTGAAATTCTGAATAACAGCAGGGTACTCGTGGTTTAGACCACAACAGTATATTCGAAGGGGCGGGCGAGGTCGTTTTTTAGACGGGATCTATGTCCCAAAGTCTGGTCGGCATGGTATCAAGCGATTCACCAGCAGTATATAGATATCCAGGGACTGGACTACGACCTGAATGAGCACGGCGCGTTCGTATACCCGCCGCTGGAGGAGAGTTGAAATGCGAACAAAGATACTATATATGTCATAAAGTAGGAAATGGTAGCAATGCACCACATAAACAGGCAGATACTCCCCTTCACCGCGATCGTCGGGCAGGAGAAGATGAAGAAAGCACTGGTCCTGAACGCGATCAACCCGAGGATCGGCGGCGTCCTCATACGGGGCGAGAAAGGAACAGCGAAGTCCACGGCGGTGCGGGCGCTTGCGGAGCTGCTTCCCGAGATTGAGATCGTGAATGGCTGTCCATTCAACTGTAATCCGGCGGATACGAGCGAGATGTGCGACATCTGCTATGAACGTTCGGAAAATGGTGAAAAACTCGAAAGTGTAACGAGAAGAGCCCGTGTAATCGATCTCCCGCTCGGGTGCACCGAGGATCGGGTCGTTGGCACGCTTGACATCGAGAAAGCGATAAAAGAGGGAATACGTGCGCTCGAACCTGGGATACTGGCTGCTGCAAACCGCGGCATCCTCTACATCGACGAGGTGAACCTGTTGGATGACCACGTCGCCGATGTCCTGCTCGATTCCGCAGCGATGGGCGCAAACATTGTTGAGCGGGAAGGGGTCTCTGTGGGGCACCCCGCGAGATTCATCATCGTCGGGACGATGAACCCGGAAGAAGGTGAACTCAGACCGCAGCTTCTGGACCGGTTCGGGTTGCAGGCGAATGTCGAGAGCCTGTCCGATGTGGACGCACGCGTCGAGATCGTGAAGGTTGCAGAGAGCTTTGAAAGCGATCCTACCGGATGCAGAGAGGAGTTCGAGGGCAAGCAGATGGAACTCGGAGGGAAGATCATGAGCGCGAAGTCGCTCCTCCCGGAGGTTACGATCAGCGATGATCTACTCAGGACCACGGCTGAGATGTGCATCGAACTCGGCGTCAGGACGCACCGGGCAGAGATCGTGATCACGAGAACCGCAAAGACGATTGCGGCGTTTGATAACCGCACAGAGGTCACGATAGGTGACATCAAGGAGGCGATGGAGCTTGCGCTGCCGCACAGGATGCGGAGGAAGCCGTTTGAGCCACCAGAGCTCGATACCGAGAAGCTTGATCAGATGATGGATGAGAAGGAGCGGGAGAAGGACGAACAGGAACAGCCGCAGAAAGAGGATGAAGAAGAGGAGGAGCCTCAGGAGAGAAGAGAGCAACCCGAACACAATCACGAGCATGGGCATGAGCACACAGAGGGGTCCGAGCCGCAGAATCCGCCTGATGAAGATAACGATGGCGAGCAGGCACAAGCGCCCGAGTCGGTCTTTGCGATCGGGGATCCGATTGACGTGAGCAGAGTGCGACCAAGGGAGAGGCGTGACCGGATACACCGCAGCAAGACATCGGGGCGGCGGATTCCGACGCTTGCACGGTACAACCGCGGGAGATATGCCAGCCACACAATCCCGCCCGGAAGACCCACCGACATCGCAATTGACGCAACGATCCGTGCGGCTGCGCCGTACCAGAGAGACCGCGGCGCTGGCATCGCCGGCGAGAACGCAGTGGTGATCGAAAGCCAGGATGTGAGAGAGAAGATCAGGGTCGGAAAGGTCTCGACAGCGACACTTTTTGTGGTGGACGCATCCGGCTCGATGGGCGCGTCGAAACGGATGGAGAGTGCCAAAGGAGCGGTCATGTCGCTTCTCATGGACTCCTACCAGCAGCGGGACAGGATCGGGGTGGTTGCGTTCAAAGGTGATTCCGCGGATGTGCTGCTCCCGCTGTGCTCGAGCGTTGATCTCGCATTCGATAGGTTAAGAGAGCTTCCAACCGGCGGGAAGACGCCGCTTGGCGCAGGTCTCAACACAGGACTCAATCTCTTGCTCGGTGAGAAGCGGAGGAACGATGAGACGGTTCCGATCATGGTCCTGATCTCGGATGGCAGGGCAAACGTCTCCGTGGGAGAGGGTGCCAAAATCAAGGAAGAACTCCTCTTGATCGCGGAAGAAGCAAGATCTGCGGGCATCCACGTGGTCGTTCTCGATACCGAATCCGTTGGTGGCTCGTTTGTGAAGATGCAGCTTGGATACTGCAGGATGCTCGCAGAACACGCAGGTGGAAGGTACTTTCCGGTTGACCGCCTCTCATCCGGGGAGGTTCATGATATCATCGCGCATGAACAGGATATCCTTACGGAGATATATTCGAACTCGATTGGAGGTGCATAAAGATGAAAATAACATCAGTAACATGGGGGAGTGATATCTCGCTCCTTGCAGATGCCTGTAACGAGCTTGGCATGGAACTTAACGCGTGGTCCACGTATGACATTGAGGACGATTCGAAGCGAGAGCGCTGTACACAATCGTTCAGAGATGCAGACGTAATCATTTTGCGTCCAACGAGCGATGCGGTCTGGGATGAGATCATCGAAGAGCTGAATAAGGCGGATATTCCGATCATCTCGTTTGGACACGATCCATCCTACTGGGAGCTTTCAAACGTCCCGCTGGAGGTTGTTGCGACGGTCAACGCCTACCACATCTACGGTGGATCGGAGAACATAACGAACATGCTCAGATACATAGGATTTGAGGTTCTGGGTCTTGATTACGAGTTTGATCCGCCAGCCGAGACGATGTGGCAGGGGATACACCATCCGGATGCAGAGCGACCTTTTGAGAGCATCGATGACTATCTGGAATGGTACAAGCCAGGGAAGAGACATGCGATCGGGATGTTGTTCCATCGGACATACTGGGCAAATGGTGACCTTGAGATCGTAGATGCGATGATCCGCGAACTCGAAACAGAGTTTGATGTGATCCCGGCTTTCTGTTTCGGGATGGGCGATGCCGAAACAGGTGCCAAATCGAGCGGAGAGGTGACTGAAGACTTTTTCATGGATTCTCTGAAGATCGATGCCATCGTGAACCTCCAATCGATATTCCATGCAGGAAACAGTGACGAATCGGTGAGCGCTCTCAGGAAGCTCGACATTCCGGTATTTCACCCGTTGGCGACCTATCGCAAGACCGAAGAGGAGTGGATGAAGGACTTTCAGGGGATGAGTTCGAGCGAGGTTGCATGGAGCGTTGCGCTGGCTGAGTTCGAGGGCGTGATCGAGCCATTGATCGTCGGTGCATCGAGAACCGAAGAAGAGCATGGAACCGAGTTCGAGCGCCACGCCCCGATCGATGAGCGTGTGAAGAAGGTCGTTTCCAGGATTAAGAAATGGATCGAGCTTAAGGACACGCCCAAATCCGAGCGCAGGGTCGCATTCATCCTCCATAACAACCCATGCGCATCGGTTGAGGCAACAGTGGGTGGAGGGGCACATCTCGATACGCTTGAGAGTGTTGCGCGGATACTGGGCGTGATGAAAGAGGCAGGATACGCGGTCGATGTGCCTGAGACCGGAAAAGAGCTGATCGAGAACATCATGGATCATAAAGCGATATCAGAGTTCAGGTGGACGACAATCGATGAGATCGTGGATAAGGGCGGCGCACTTGCGATGGTTGAGGTGGATGAGTACGAGAAATGGTTCGATACGCTCCAGCCGGCGGTCCGGAAGAGGATGTGCGATGCATGGGGTAATCCGCCGGGCGAGGAGATGGATGGCGTTCCAGCCGCGATGGTCTATGATGGCAAGATCGTTGTAACTGGCGTACGATACGGCAACGCCGTGGTATGCGTTCAGCCAAAACGAGGATGTGCCGGGACGCGGTGCGATGGGCAGGTCTGCAAGATTCTGCATGACCCCGAGATTCCGCCGCCGCACCAGTACATGGCTACATACCGCTGGATCGAGAACAACTTCGGCGCCAATGTAATCATCCATGTTGGGACGCACGGAAACCTCGAGTTCCTGCCAGGAAAGTCGGTTGCACTATCAAAGAGTTGCTATCCGGATATTGCGATCGGAGATATGCCGCATCTCTACATCTATAACTCGGACAATCCTCCTGAGGGAACAATTGCAAAAAGACGGAGCTACGCGACCCTCATCGATCATGCACAGACCGTCATGACAGAAAGCGGTCTTTATGGCGATCTGAAGGAGCTCGAAGACCAGATCGCAGAGTACAACAAGACGAAGGTCTCTGATAAAGCGAGAGCGCACGCTCTTGAGCACATCATCACTGATCTCCTGACGAATTCAAATCTAACAGAAGAGATAAAGCTCGACGAACTGCGGGAGATGGGTGCTCCATTCGAAAAAATCATAGATGCTGCCCATGAAGCGATAACGAAGCTATACAACACCCAGATTCCAGACGGGATGCATATATTCGGAGAAAATCCGGAAGGCGATCAGAGGATCGAGCTTGTAAACTCGATACTGAGGTACGACTCAGAGATGAGGAAACTCGTCCTCGATCTTCTGGGAATGGGGACTGAGCCAGCCGATCTGAAGAGCGAAGTGCTGGATGAGGTTGATTCGCTTGGAAAGGAGATTTTGAACGGATTTCTGGATGGCAAAGACGCAACCGCCGTCTGCAAGGAGGTTCTCGGCGATCGGCTGAAGAGACTCGATGAAGCCATGATCCACTCAGTCAGAGACCGGGCAGCCGAGATCTCATGGAGAATCGACTCCTCGGATGAGATCGGTGCTCTCCTCCATGGCTTTGATGCCAGATACATCGAGCCGGGTCCGTCCGGTCTCATAACCCGGGGCAAGCCAGAGGTGATGCCTACAGGCAGGAACTTCTACTCGCTTGACCCCTACAAGGTGCCGACGAAGGCGGCGTGGCGGATCGGGCGGAGGCTTGCGGACGGTGTTATTGAGAAGTACGTGGATGAGAACGGGAAGCTTCCGGAGAATATTGCGATGTACTGGATGTGCTCTGATATCATGTGGGCGGATGGCGAGCAACTTGCCCAGATCATGCACCTCATCGGCGTTGAGCCGGTCTGGAAGGGCGGGAAGGTGAAAGAGTACAAGATCACTCCGCTGGAGGAGCTCAACCGTCCTAGGATCGATGTGACGATCAGGGTGAGCGGGATCACACGCGACTGCTTCTACAACTGCATCGAACTGATCGATTGTGCGCTGCGAGAGGTCGCAGAGCTCGACGAGCCCCTCGAGATGAACTATCTGAAGAAACACGTCTCCGAGGCATCCGGCAATGGTGGCAACGGGGATGGGGATTCTGCCCGCATCTTTGCGAGCAAGCCGGGAACGTACGGCAACGGCGTGAACCTTGCCGTCTACGCATCTGCATGGAAGGAGGATAAGGATTTATCCGATGTGTACGTTTACTGGAACGGGTATGAGTACGGAAAAGGTGTATTCGGAGAGGAATCCCACGCCAAGTTCATATCTCAGCTCAAGACCGTTGACCTGACCTTCAACAAGACCGTTACCGATGAGTACGATCTCTTCGGATGCTGCTGCTACTTTGGAACGCATGGCGGGCTCACGACCGCTGCAAGGGAGATCTCAGGACATGATGTCCCGGCATACTATGGCGACACCCGCGACAGGGACCGGGTCGAGGTGAGAACGCTTGCAGACGAGGTCCGGCGGGTCGTGAGGACGAAGCTCCTCAACCCGAAGTGGATCGAGGGGATGAAGCGGCACGGATACAAGGGAGCAGGCGACATCTCAAAGAGGGTCGGACGGGTCTACGGCTGGGAAGCGACGACGCAGGAGGTCGATGACTGGATATTCGACGACATAACAAAGACGTTCATCCTCGACGATGAGATGCGGAAGTTCTTTGAGGAGAACAACCCGTGGGCGCTCGAAGAGATCGGAAGAAGGCTTCTTGAGGCTTATGAACGAGGGCTGTGGGATGCAGACCCGGACGTGATCGACGGACTGAAGAACGCATACCTCGAGATGGAAGGCTGGATCGAGGAGCAGATGGGCGATGTGAAAGGCGATTTCCAGGGTGGATCGATCGATGTGATGACGATGGAGGACGTCGCCGGATGGAAGGAGAAGGTCGAGATGATTATGAAGACCGGATCCGATATATGAGTCAGTCATAGAGAGGTGACGTGATAATATGGCTGCGACAACGGGAGAAAGTCACACAGTAACCCGGACGAGATCAGGGACCAGTACAAGAAGTTCATCGGAAGGAAGATCTTCTTTATCTTCCTCTTCACAGCGCTGATCGTCGGCATAACAGGCGTTTCCACATCGGTTCCGGAGTCGTACCTGAACAGATTGAGTTATATGGGGCAGATCAACCAACGAAAGATCCGGTGGATCATACGGGAAATGGATCGTGGATAAGTCCGGCAAATCAATTGCGCTGTTGCAGAAAGTAAGCCAGCGAAGAGTCCGGCAACTGTACAAGCAATACAAAGATACCACTGATGGGCAGGAGCAGCAGTAAATACATCCCTGCAAATAACTATTGACCATAACCATGCGCGAAACCGACCACAACCAACCGAACAAACGCACACGGGAACGCTTTCAACTCAAAGAGACGATCGTTACGATCAGTTCTGAGAAACGGTACATGCCAGTCGCAAAAGATGCAATCAGGTCGTGCAGATCCGATCTGGAAAAATTCATCCGGAAAGACCCGTTCTTTGCAGTCACCCTTGATCAATACCGATCTGCGCACCCGGACGTTCCTCCGATCGCCGGAAGGATGATCGATGCAGCAAACACACTTGGCATCGGACCGATGAGCGCTGTTGCAGGCACGATCGCGTCGATGGCTGTGGAAGCAATGATCGATGCTGGTGCAACGTACGCGATCGTTGACAACGGCGGCGATATCGCCCTGATCAACGATGAAACAGTCATCGTCGGGATATACGCCGGAGAATCCGCAACTGGCATCAGCATCGGACTTGAAATCGAGCCGCGCGACTCAATTCTTGGTATATGCACGTCGTCCGGCAGGATCGGGCACTCGATCAGTTTTGGAAACGCTGATGCCGTAACAATACTTTCAGGTAACGTGTCTCTTGCGGATGCGGCGGCTACTGCGGTTGGAAACGCGATGAACGGCGCGGCATCGATCAAAGAAGCGTTCTCGATTGTCAGCGGGCTGGAATCGATCACCGGAGGTTTAATTATCATCGATGAACAGATCGGGATATACGGGAGTGTCCCGATCGTGGAGGCACCGCAGAGACCCGAGTACATCACCGGAGCATGGATATGATCGATTTATTAAAACTGGTTATTTGTATATCTTTCTTATTATATTCATGCCACACTGATCTGCGGACCAGAACCGTGCCAAACGAGCTCTGGGGTGTGGTTTTTGTTGCGGCACTGCCACTCGTAATCGCGGACGCACTCATAAAAGGCACAGGATATGTTTGTTATACGGTCATCTCAGTTACAGGCATTTATTTGTTTGTATACATCTTATTCCGTCTCGGTGCATTCGGAGGTGCGGATGCAAAGGCACTGATTGCTCTGGCGTTCATATTTCCGGTCTTTCCAGACATCGAGGTGTTTGGATACACGTTTCCGATCATTGGCGCACCGCCTCTTGATATCTTCGCGTTCAGCACGCTTGTGAACGCTGTTCTGCTCGCAGTCGTTGTGCCGCTTTGCATCCTTCTGTATAATCTGTGCACGCTAACTCTTCGCGAGATTTCAGAAAAGCCGTGGTATCTGGTCGTTGGATACAAATGCCGGATATCTGATCTGAAGAATAAACATATCAAACTGATCGAGGATCATGTCTGCGAAAACGGTGTGGTCATGGCAAAATTCAGAAGAACCGGCGTTGTCATCGATGATTCCGTACTGAACCGATTGGAGAGCTTCAAATCGCAGGGATTAATCGGGACCCGGGTCTGGGTGACCCCGGGACTGCCGTTCATGATCCCGATCACGGCAGGGTTCATCACCGCCGTCGTTTTCGGGGATCTGATCTTTTATGGCGTGAGGGCATTTGTTATCGGGTGTTGACCGGGATTATTTACCCCCCTCAACTGGCTTACTGGCTTACTGGCTCTTAGCCAGATACTGCTCAACTTTGGGGATTATATTTTAATCCAATAATCGACCGCCTGCGACCCATTTCTGCCCCATCTGCCCGCATTTTCCCGCAATCATGAAACCCCCTCGCACCCCCAAAACCACTATCGAGCGACCTCATCATTACCTAACCAAAACCCGCCTTTTCTCACCTGTGTATGTGTAAGGTTTTTATGAAAAAAGAAGCATTTATAAGCAGTAAACTGTAATATTTCTTTACACACACAGATCTCGTAACGATGGCATGAATATCTCGTGGTGCAAGCCACATAAGAAAAGTATGGCTACCTGAAGAATGAGTTGGCCAAGATATTCAGAATCTTGAAAATCGGGGTGCTGCGGCACAATGTGAGGCTGGAACCTTACCCCTACAACGTGGAATAAGTGTGAAATTGGGTATGTTTCGAGGGGTCTGCTGATAGCGGTTTTTGGTTGGATTTAGTCTTCGGTATTTTGGGATTTTAGGGGTAATCGGATGGCTGCGGCTGTTTTTTGGGTTTCCAAAGTTGAGATACTGTTACTGGTCAATCCGACCATGAACACGAGAGCGCCAATACAACATGATCACCAACAGGAGGATCTTTGTTCTTTGCGACTTTGCGCCCTCGCGTCTTTGCGTTCTCGATTTAACGCAAAGACGCAAAGACGCGAAGAGTGTTGTTAATCTCGGTCTTCACGTCTTTCGCGTTGTTGTACATCCGACTGACCATTACACTTTTAGCCAGATATTACCAGTCCCCAACCACGATTCCTGCATATCCGACCACCTCTGCCATTGGCTGGACATCCCCGCTGTTCGAATACGCAAGCAGCTTGCCAGAATTCGCGCCAAGCCCACTGCAGAGGCGCATCATGACCGCGATCGGACCGTACCCGCATACCGATGCGTTCCGCTGTCTGATGCGCGAATAAAACTCGGTGACGTTCAGTTCAAGCAGCGGCTCGATCACGTAATGATCGGTGTCGTATGCGTCTTGGGCAGGCTCATAATGCGTAAAATCGGAAGACGCAATCACAACGATCTTCTTATCGGTTTCCTGAAGCGTATCCATCAGCTCGATGCTCACCTCGCGTGCCATCTCCTCATCCTGCAAGCCCATGCATATCGGAACGATCTTGAAGTCGCTAAACCTCGTCTGCAAAAACGGGATCTGGACCTCGATCGAATGCTCGTATTTGTGGGCGCTTTCGTCGATATCGATGATGCGGCGCGGGAGCGACTCGACCAGATCGATATCGATATCGATATCGCCAAGCGGCGTGCTCCACGCATCAGACGACATCGAGACCGCCGAACCGTATCCTGTGTGATTGGGTCCGATGATCACGAAAGTATCAGCTTCAGGGAGCGCGGCATACACATGCGCCGCTGTCCTGCCACAATACATGTATCCGGCATGCGGCACAACCGCCCCGGTGATTGCCTGATCCGGGGAGATTTCGATGCCTGAAAAATACGATTTGATGTCTTTTTTCAGAGTTCTGGGATTTGACGGGTAGAACTTTCCTGCGACCACTGGTCTTCTCATGATGACTCACCGATCATCTAATCTCCGATTATGGACTTATACCTAACGCATGGAGATGTGCAGCGAGGCATATCCATATCCAGGATCTCGTACTTTAACTGCGTTTGATCACGTCCGCATAATCTCTCGTCAGCATCTCAACCAGACTCTTTCGATCACCCGGCATGGGTTTTCCGATTCTGTGCTCGATAAAATCTCTGGAAAGCTCTACAAATGCCGCTGTTATTTGATAAATCCGTCCAGCCTCACTTTTCGAATACTCTCTCACATAGACCTCCCCCCTTACACTCACCGAATATCTGGTTGGGATGTAGTACCATTCGATATCTTCGACATCCGGCAGAACCGCTTGAAATAGCCCCCTAAATTCTCCAAAGTTCTCGGTTTCATCGCGGAACAGGTCCGATATCATGTGGTCTTTGGATATCAGAATCCCGGACAGCGCAAGCACGGATTTCATGCATTTCTCGATTCCTTGCTGGCAGTGGAAAAGGCAGCCGGCGTACATCTCGCATTCCAGTGCGTTTTTTTGCCATCGTCAGGTCGCAATAAGCATCATTCAGATATGCAAGGGACCTTGCCTCTCATTTATGCTGTAACTCTCCACCCAATCCTGACACCGCCCGTGAGGATAGGTGATATATTGTATCGCTTGAATATATTTCGGTCAAGGACGTCCTTTCCATAGATCACTTTCCCGTCCGCTATGACGTCCAGATAAAAGGAACTTGTGACATCGTTAAGTGCCTTTTCTTCTGCGAAGATTGGGTCTATAGGGATTCCGAGCGTCTGGTAGCCTTCTTTCTTTATCCGTTTCCAGTATTCTTTGCATTCGGGTTCGTTGTACTCTTTTACTAGGATCAGGACATCAATATCGCTTTCTTTTTCGAGATGTCCCTTTGCTACGCTGCCGAAGAGGATGATGGAGACTATCTCCTGCTCCGCGGTCTGTTTTATGATCTCGATCAGGGTCCGGATGTGGGGGTGCATGGTTTGGTTCTACAACAGTAGTGCGGCGAATACGTCTACTTCGTCGTACTCCGGGTTTGTGTCTGCCTTAAGTTCGTCTGCACGGTTGATCGCTCTGGTTTCGTCCGTGTATGCTTCAGCGAGGATTGGTTTGATGTCTTCTATGCTTTTATTCACTTTTGTATTCCCCTACCATTGTTTTCATCATTTCCGGATATCCTCATTGAGTCGTTTCTGAGTCGTTTCTGAGTCGTTTGAGCCCTTTAGTACGTATACCGTGCCGCGCCCAGTACGCCCATGTCTTTCGATGATTCCTCGTTTAACAAGCGCTGATAGTTCCCTTGCGGCTGTCGATCTTGATACTCCATTTAATTTCTGATACTCCCCATTAGTTATCTTCTTATTCACTTTCAGGTGCATTACCGCTTTCACCTGGTTGGTGTTTAATCCTATGTGCTTAAGATATTCCTCGGAAAGTATGTCTTTTCTAAAGGTGATAACAAAACTCGTTCCGGTCTCTCTGAACTCTGGTTCGGGTAGTCCGTATTCCGCACATTCTCGAATGATTCTGTTCGTGCCAGTCCCCCAATTTTCGATGTATCCTGAGAGGAAGAACGGTCTGGCAATGAGTGGATTCGGAGGTATCGATTCATGTTCGCTCCTCAACTTATCCACTGTCATTCCTGGCGGCAACTTGCCCGGACTCCATATCTCCAGTCTGTCATCAAATATACGAACCTGAACATTAGAGGTCTCTCCGTAATCGCGGTGACATATCGCGTTGATTATCCCTTCCCTGATCGCTGGTAGGGGATACTCCCAGCGTTCTATCCTTTCGGGCTTATCTCTGATTTCCACTTCCATCTTCAGGTTCTTCCTGATGGAATTCATGAGATCGTCAACCTGAGCGATTATGTCTCCACCGATGACATCAAAATCCTCGAACTCTAACGGTTCCGTTCCCTTGAAACGCCCACATCTCACCGCAGATTGCACGATATATCGCTCCGGCTCTTTTCCGAACAGTAATATGGCAGCGATCGTCACACCTTCCTGATTGACGAGACCCATCTTTGTTAAGAACTCGTTCGTGTTGTGCACTTCGATAGTCCAGCCGCGCCGCTCTTTTGCTTGTTCCACGAATTTACTGACACTGCTGGAACTAATATCGTCAATGGTTGCGCCTTTGACAATCTGGGTAGAGTAGCAGTAGCCAACACCAAACCGGGAAAGTTCTCTGATCTCACCACTCGTCAACCTCTGATTGGTCTTCCCCACTCTTTTAAACGCCCTATCAAAAGCAAAGACCGGCTTAATCGGACTTTTTGCAACTTCGATTGTGATAATCTTCTTCGTGTCGTGTTCCTCAACTACTATCGATGGGAATAATGGTGGGTCGGTGTTCCTCTTGATCTCGTTTGCCAGATTCTCAATAGTGTTTCTGCCGATGTCTACGCCTTTTATCTGCCCTTCATCACCTACACCTACGAAAACTCTCCCTCCTTCGCCGTTCGAAAACGCGGACAGTGTTTCGAGTATCTGTTTCAGTTCGGCGAGGGATGACTTGAACTCAACGGTTTCGGATTCGGCTGTGTGCGGGGTATTTGGGACGTCGGCGAGGTTAGGGGGGTGCATGGTTTAGTTCTACTT
>JAUWHQ010000027.1 GCA_030605805.1 Methanosarcinales archaeon
CTCTTGCGGTCAGTTCAGCCCGCCCGAATATCCTTCTTAACATCAGTGTGGTCTTATGCTTCTTGTGCGCAGGATATCCAAGATCGCAGAGCACACTCTCAAGATGTTCGTACAGCAGGTCGAGGTCACATCGATCCGCAAGCAGGACGCCCCCGATCTCGATATCTGATAACTCGTGCAGCACAACTGCGACAGCGTGCGAGAGATTCATGACCGGATACTGCTCGGCGGTGGGGATGCTCATCAGCATGTCGCACATCCCGAGTTCTTCATTCGTGAGCCCATGATCCTCCCGCCCGAATACGATGGAAGCAACCTGAGCCGTATCTTCGGCGCCCAATCCGGCATCACCTCCGGCGCCGCTTAACTTCTCGCGGATCTGCCCCGGAGTGTGCACCGGCATCCGGATATGCCTTCCCGCGGTCTCCCCACGCGTTCCTGTCGTCCCGATGATAAGATTGGAACCTGCGGCTGCTTCCCCGAGCGTTTCGAAGACCCTCGCACCCTCCAGCAAATCATAAGCGTGCTGAGCCATCATCCACGCATCATCGTCGATAGGGCACGGACTAACCAGCACAAGGTCGCGATATCCAAAATTCTTGAGGACGCGGGCAATCGAGCCGATATTACCCGCGTACAGGGGTTCGTTCAGGATGATTCGTATGTGCATACATACGAAAGCCGTCTCATCTATCTGGCAACGGCTTTCGCGGATCGTTTTATCCGCCTTCGCCTTGCACCAGATGATAAGTAGCGCTGAGCAGGTCCTGGTCGCTTGTGTTTCACATTGCTATGCTCTACCAGCCGAACTTTTCCTTTTCGTCCCTTAATCTTCACCCATTCAATACTTCCGGTTTTTCCCATTGTGTTACACCTCTATATCCTACGTATATCATACTTATATTATACTTTTGGCAATCCCGAGATCGATTGGCGTTATCGGTTCTTTTGTCTGTGGATTCAGCAGCGGATCAAGCGGCGTCGGAAGGTCCGCCTGGATGTTGTACCACCGCTTTGGCAGTTCGTTTTCATCAAGTGGGATTTTTGTCGTCTCCATTGCAACGTCTCCAGTGTCTAAATGCCTTGTGTCCGGATATTCTTAAGAGTTGTGGTGTATTTCAGCAACATTTATATATGTTCATACGAAACATACGACTAAATGGATTACACTGGGATAAAAACACAGAAGGGGTATGGATGAACAAACAGAGAGATATTCTCATAGAACGGCTCGAACAGAAGTTGATGGAACGAGATCAGGTGATTGCAAAGATGGCGCGACCCCAGTCGGTGTCAGATGATCGTATCGTCGCGCTTGAGGCGCAGGTGCGAGAGTTGAAGACTGATGTACATGCATTATTAAACGAGTTAATCTACCAGAAAACGATCATCAATGAACTCCAGCAGGGAGGGACCTTGGATCAGAGAGAACGTGGAGTAAATCGGTCTACTGAGTACATCGTAGCAGAAAACACGCCAGGAGCGTATCAGGGCAATGCCGGGCAGAGCGATGTCATCGTCGTCGAGTGAGCGCGCAACACATAACACATAATACACCTCAGGACTATTTAGGAGTCAGGTGGAGGTTTGGGTGTATATCAAGGAAATAGAGTTTGACAACTTCAAATCCTTCGGGAAAAAATTGAAAATACCGCTTTTCAATGACTTTACTGCGGTATCCGGACCAAACGGTAGTGGAAAGTCCAATATAGTGGATGGTATTATTTTTGCGCTCGGTTTGTCAGGTTCCAGGACCATGCGCGCCGAGAAACTGACCGATCTGATATTTAACGGGAATGGGAACGGTGGTAAATGTAAAGAGATCGATTCCGCGCAGGTTACGATCAGATTCGATAACAGCGACCGGTGTTTTCCTCTCGATGATGATACCGTCGAGATCAGGCGCAAGATCAGGAGGACGAAAAGCGGGTATTACAGCTATTATTACTTCAATGGCAGGGCGTGCACGCTTTCTGAGATACATGCGAACCTTGCTAAGGTCGGGATACGACCCGACGGCTGTAATGTGATCATGCAGGGTGATGTGACAAGAATCACTGAAATGACCCCGTTTGAGCGCAGGAAACTCATCGATGAGATAGCGGGTGTCTCGGAATTCGATGAAAAGAAGGAACGTGCATACGGCGAGCTGGAGGCTGTGCGCGAACAGATCGAGCGGGTAGATATTATCCTGTCAGAGGTGGCGCAGCAGCACAGGAAACTGAAGCGCGAGCGCGATCAGGCGATGAAGTACCAGTCACTCAAGGACGAACGGAAACGCTACGAGGCGTTCACAATCCTTGCAAAGCTCAAGAATGCGACACACGAACAGGAAACGATATCGGATGAGATTTTCGGCAAACAGAGTCTTGAAGAGGAGTTATCATCTGGCGAAATTGAAAAGAAAGAGAAGCTCGATGAAACAGACTCTGCTCTGGGAGATTTAAACAAACAGATCATACATAAAGGAGAGCATGAGCATATCCGGATCAAGAAAGAGATTGAAGACATTCGGGGAGAGATTTCCAGGTTAATGGATTCAATCGAACTACTCGACCATGATATTCATGATATCAGCAAGGAACGGCAGCGGTTGTTCATCGAGATCGATGAAACAAAGACGCTGATTGCGGAGTGTGAGAAGCGGGTTGATGACGAACATCTGCGAAAGGAGAGCATAACAGCTGAGATCGAAGCAAACGAGTCAGAATTGCTGCTGATCCGTAGTAAGATCAGTGAAGTGGATGCAAAGTATGCAGATAAGCGGGATCAGCTGGATGATGAACGGAGGAAGGCAGAAGTTGCGAAATCCACCAAAAATGAGCATCTACGCGAACAGGACCGATTACTGGATGCAATCAGGCGTAAGAGCACCGAGGAGCAGGAGATCGGATCCGATATCGAGGAAGCAGAGCGCAGCATCACATCGGTAGATGTTGACATACGGAATCTGTCAGAGGAGATTGAGGAGGTGGGTCGCAGCATACAAACCCTTGTTGGCGACAGAACCGATCTTGAGGCGAGTGGATCGAAGCTGAAACCTGAACTCACCCGGGTCGAAAAGCATCTGCAGGATGTATATCAGGAATATGCCAGAGCGGAGGCGCGCGTCAAGGCAGCCGAGGATTTACGTTACCCGCACGCAGTAAAAACGATTTTAAAGGCGAAGGATATGCGAGAACTGCCAGGGGTGTACGGTACGATTGCAGCGCTTGGCAGGGTCGAGCAGCAATACGCCACGCCGCTTGAGGTTGCTGCCGGAGCACGCATGCAGAACATCGTGGTGGAGAGCGACGAGGTCGCCGCCCATGCGATCAACCTGTTGAAGCGGAAATCAGCAGGAAGAGCGACGCTTTTGCCGCTTAATAAACTCAGAGCCAATTTTTCATACAACAACCTGCCAAACATTGACGGGATAGTCGATTATGCGATAAACCTGGTTGATTTTGATCCGAAGCTTGAAATAGCATTCAGATACGTATTCCGTGATATGGTGGTGGTTGATACTCTTAATACCGCGAGGAAACTGATAGGAGATTACAATCTGGTCACGCTCGATGGCGAACTGGTCACAAAAGCCGGTGCCATGACCGGTGGATCGAGATCTGATCAGGGAGCGCACTTTGCAGCCATTGAGCAGGAAAAACTGGTAAAACTCGCAGAACAGATCACTGAATATGACTCGCGCAAGAAAAGTCTTATCGACAGGATTGATTCGCACGATCGCCACACATCATCGATAAATGCCGAGATAGATACGTTTGAAAAGGAGATTTCAAAGAAACAACTCCAGATCGAGGAAATTGCAGGAAGAACCGACCGTCTTAGTGCGATCATCCATGAAAAGCAACAGGCTCTCGAAGATATCAAGAAAGAACGTGAAATCATCCGCAAACAGGCAGAAGAGAACGAATCAACGATCACATCCGAGACAGAGCAGATACGCAAGCTCATGGAATCGATCGCGCAACTGGAAAGCGAGTTAAAGGATTCAGAGATCCCGGCTCTCAATGAGCAATCCAACAAAATAACCTCTGAAATCAATAGATTGAACGAAAGAATACGTGATATTGAGACAAACATAAAGTCAATACTTCTTGAGTCTGATAATGCAAAGATAATGCTTGAAAATGATAACAATCGCACAAAAGAACTTGAAACTCGGAAAAACGATCACCAATCAAAGATTGTGCAGCACAAGGAGAATATCACAGCTTTTGAGACCGGGCTCGATAAGAAGACCGCCAGAGCGCAAGAACTCGATCATGAACTCTCTTCTTTGCAAGAGGAGCGCGCAGCCATGCAGCAGAACCGGGATGATGCGCTTGCATCACTAAACGATGTGCAGAAGCGCCTCAATCAGGTGCGCTGGGACACGCAGGCACTAATCGCAACCAGGGATGCGTTAAATGAGCAGATAACCATTCTCCGTAATGAGATCGAGGAACAGAACATCGACGAATCGGAGGAGGTGCCATCCGAGGAGGAGGTGCGAACTCGCATCCGGTCAATCGATGTGGCGATCGAAAAACTCGAACCGGTCAACATGCGCGCGCTTGAGGAGTATGAGACAGTGGAATCAAGAGCGTCCACACTCAAACTGCGTAAAGAGACACTTTCTACCGAGCGAGAGGCGATCATCGATCGGATCGAGAAATACGAGCAGTTGAAGAGAGAGACGTTCTATAATTCCTTCGATGACATCAGCAATCACTTCAAATCCATTTTTGCGGAGTTGGCTGGCGGATATGGTGAATTACTCCTTGAAAATCCAGATGATCCGTTCGCAGGCGGCATGATGATCCGGGCGAAGCCTGCCGATAAGACGCTTCAGCGAATGGAGGCGATGTCCGGAGGGGAGAAGAGCCTGACTGCGCTGGCGTTCATCTTTGCGATCCAGCAGCACCACCCGGCTCCGTTCTATGCATTCGACGAGGTCGATATGTTCCTTGATGGCGCAAATGCCGAACGGATCGCAGCCAGAATCAAGAAATCTTCAGAACGTGCGCAGTTCATCGTTGTTTCCCTGCGAAAACCGATGATCCATGCGGCAGCCCGCACCATAGGCGTTGCAATGCAGGAAAACGACATATCGAGCATCACCGGAGTGAAGTTGAATTAGGAATCCTTCGATCAACGTTTAAAGCGTGTCGCAGGGTCTTGTAGATGCGTTAATCAGATATTTACGGAGAACATCTGAAAATAGGTACTTGATCGATGTGGGAACTTGCAAACCCGGGCGTTGGGATGAGTTGGAACATGCAGATGTGGTAAATCGTCTCCTCATTGTAGCCGAAGACTTCGGTTAAATCCGCGCTTTCACATCCCTGACACGAGGCGACCGAGACAACCTATATATGCCGGACAAGCACACACAAGCTCACAACAACCAGAAAGGTGATGGACGATTGAGGTTTCACTCGTACTCCCGGCATACAACGAAGCAGAGAGACTAAAGGATACTGTAACGAAGACGGCGGATGCTTTAAGCAAAATAACCTCTTCTTTTGAGGTTATTATTGCAGAAGATGGAGCAACTGACGGAACAGATGAAATTGCTGAGAGGCTGGCGTCTGAATATCCTTATGTGGTGCATCTGCACAGCGATGAGCGGCTGGGTCGTGGAAAGGCGCTCAATCGTGCATTCAAATCTGCACACGGTGATATTCTTGCTTATATCGATGTTGATCTTGCAACTGACATGTTGCACCTTCCAGAACTGATCGATCGGATACGGAACAGATACGATCTTGCGACAGGGTCGCGCATGATGCCCGAGAGCGATGCCATGCGATCGGCAAAACGCGGGATTGCAAGCAAGGGATTTAATTTTCTGGTGCGAACGGTGCTCGGATCAAAATTATACGACCACCAGTGTGGATTCAAGGCGTTTAGGCGGAGTGCGCTCCTTGATCTGCTGGATCAGGTCAGGGATGAGCACTGGTTCTGGGATACCGAGATTCTGGTCCGGGCACAGCGAGCCGGCTACAGGGTGGCAGAATTCCCGATCAGGTGGAGACCAGGGAGTTCCACCAAGGTCGATCTGATGAGGGATGTGGTTGGGATGGGCTCGGCGATTCTCAGGTTGCGGCTGGAGTTCGGATTTAAATGAAGATAAAAAAGCGCAGCATTATTATAACCTCATTTCTCGCGGTTTTAATCCTGTTTCTGATAATGAAACTGATTGGAAAAGAGGATATCACAGATGCGCTCCGTACCGCATCTCCTGCAATCGTAGCACTCTCCATACCGATCTATCTGATCTCCTGGCCCCTGCGTGGCATGAGATACCAGCAAATCCTCATGCGGATGGGGCATACACATAACCTGAACTTTCTGGTCGGCTGCATCGCATTGAGCCAGTCTGCGAACGTGATTCTTCCAGCCCGCATAGGGGACGTAACCCGCGCATACCTGCTCAAGAGGATGAAAAACATTCGGCTGACCACTGCGCTCTCCTCGCTTGCCATCGAGCGGATATTCGACATCCTTGCGATCACCCTGATCGGCGCACTCGCCATCATAGTCGCCCGCGGATTGCTGATCGACCGGTGGATTGAAAATGTCCTCGCCGCTGCAGGGCTTCTTCTGGCAGCCATATTCGTACTGCTTGCCCTGTCCCTGAAGATCCGCACAAAAATCGGCGGAGTGGTGATGAGTTTTGTCCGTGAGATCGCAAGGGTGTCCACCAATCCGGGTGCCTTCTTCACCATTCTTACAGGTTCGCTGCTGGTCTGGTTCTTTGATACCCTCACATGCTTTGTGATCATGAGCGCGTTTTCGGTGGATACGTCGCTTACCAGGACCACCACGATCGCGGTCGTCTTCCTTGCGATCGCTGTCGGGAATCTCGCAAAGATCTTCCCGATCACGCCCGGTGCGATAGGGACGTACGAGGCTGCACTGACTGCAATATTCAGTCTCGGCGGCATCGATCCGGGCATCGGGTTTGCCACCGCCCTGATCGACCATGCCGTCAAGAACTCGGTGACACTGATCTGTGGGAGCGTGTATCTCTCGCACTTTGGTATGAGCTGGACGCGGCTGGTTGAGCAGGAATAGGTGGCTGCCATGGGTCTGGCATCTGGATCTCACCCCCTCTCGCAAAATCGTTCAAAAAGCGATTGCGCCGAATTACATCGACTAACCCGGGAATCATCTACGGGTATGCCGCCTCATTAGATATGCCGACGCCAGCACCACAATCGCCAGATGTATGCCATATCCCGGAACTGAACCCGGGCACGAACCCGAACCCGAAGCATTGGCATGCGTCGCGGACGTGGTGTTGGATGCGCCTGCGCCCGCGGTTCCTGCAGTGGCATTCGATGCAGGAGTTGTATTAAACGGCGATCCGGGCGCAGGTGCGGGCAGGTCAGGATCAAGGTACTGATACACGTAAAAGAAGACCAGATCCTTCTGTGATCCGACATATATGTGATCGATGGTCACATTGAATATTTCGTCCTTTTTTCCGTAAACAAAATGGTCGTCTGCCCCGAATACCCCGTAATCAACGGTTGTACCGTTCTGCATCAACTCAATCCATGCTTTATCTCCCCTAGAACCCACACCTTTGATGACGATGGAGTATCCCTGATAAAACGTCCTTTGTTCACCGTTTACAAGAACCTGACCCTCTCCATCGATCAGTAACCGTGTCTGGTTGGTCACATTTATATTAGTGCTCTGATCAGAGACGTTTTCTGCGCTCACAGGGCAACCGGCGGCGCATATCAATAAAACAAACAGGATCAAGCCAGTTGAACTGATCCGGTTAATGTTAATCGATGTCACCCCTCCCATCCCCTGCCTCCTGTGCAGTGATTGCGATCAATTCATTCATGCATGCGACCGCAACCGGCGTCCCGCCTCTGGTGCCGATGCACGTGATCGAGGGCACATCAAGGCTGCGCAGCAGTTCCTTTGACTCGGCAGCGTTCACAAAACCGACCGGCGTCCCGATCACCAGCGCGGGGGAGGCACCATCCTCGATCAGTTCGCAGACTGTGAGCGCGGCTGAAGGTGCGTTTCCGACCACAACGATCGAATCATCCAGATCACGCCCCAGCGCCATGAATCCGGCTGATGTTCTTGTGACGCCATACCTGTCAACAAAATCCCTGCCCGCGGCAAGACCGAGCACGCAGGTTATCGGGCAGCTATGACCGATTTTCGAGATTCCTACAAAAACCATCCTGATATCAGTGTAAACATCGCTGTTACGTCTGATCGCATCGATTCCCGCACGCACCGGGTCGTTTTTGAACCGGAGCAGGTTCGCAAATTCCGGATCGCCGGTTGCAATCACACAGCGCTGCCGTATCCGGTCGTGGTATCCGGCATCTCCGACGATCTCCTTTGCTATGCTGCGGCTTCTGGATGAGATCTCCCTTGCCTGCGGGGTGACAGCGCCGAGATCAAACGTTTCCGACATACCTTTGTGGTTAGAA
>JAUWHQ010000113.1 GCA_030605805.1 Methanosarcinales archaeon
TTCTTCTTACGGGCGTAAACACCACAAAGAGGTCGGCAAGGAATTTTGTGGGCGTGGATGCCGGACTCAATCTGCTGATCCGCCCTGCGATGTACGATGCGTACCATGAGGTGGTTGTTGCAAACAAAGCAGACCTTGACAGGGTAGAAACATACAATATCGTGGGACCGATCTGCGAATCAGGAGATATCGTTGCGAAGGATCGTAAACTGCCACTGATCGAACCTGGTGATGTGGTTGCCGTGCTCGATGTCGGAGCGTACGGGTTTTCCATGAGTTCGCAGTACAACGGGCGATGCCGGTGTGCAGAAGTCCTGGTCTGCGATGGCAGGCTGGATCTGATACGCAGGCGAGAGGACTACGGAGACCTGATCGCGAGGCAGGCTGTGCCGGCGAGGCTGCTTTAGGCGATCCTGTTGTTGATTTATTGTTGATTTTTGATTTGATTTAACCAATGGTACCGATGATACGCTCATAACCATCCCCACGATTTCGTCATCGAATGATCGATGGGCAAGCCACCACGCGATCCTATTTTTCACATCCCCAGTTGCGCCTGGAACGAGTCAAGTTTCAGGTCCATGAGCGGCTGCAGGCGGGTATCCGTGATCAGCATATCATGGACGTGATCAGCCGGCGTTTCGAGTGATATCTCTTTGGTCATGCCATATCGCCCGCGATTGACGACGGTGGCATTCACGATCCCCAGCATATCAAGTTCTGAGATCAGTTCGGTGATGCGACGCTGTGTCAGCGCATCGAGATCGATCATACCGCACATGCGCTTGTAGATTCGATAAACCTCGCCGGTGGACATGATCGTTCTGCCGCTTGGCTTCCGTAGCGATCCGGTGGCTCTGTCAAGCATTGTGATGCCATAGAGCAGCAGCTTCGACTGGGTCGGAAGCGTTACTATGACCTCTTCAACGCGGTCAGACTCGATCCTGGACTGCGCCTTCCTGACGTTTGCCTCGTGTACGCTCATCGAACCGCTCCGTTCGGCGAGTTCTGCCGAGACCCGGAGCAGGTCGAGTGCCTTGCGTGCGTCGCCATGTTCTCTTGCCGCAAGGGCGGCACATAGCGAGATCACATCGCCACCGAGCGCTCCGTTGCCAAACGCCATCTCAGCGCGCTGTTGCAGGATGTCTGCTAATTGATCAGCATTGTACGGCGGGAAAACAAGCTCCTCTTCCCCAAGAGAGCTCCTAATTCTTGGATCCAGGAACTCTGTAAACGTCAAATCGTTCGAAATTCCAACAAGACTGACTTTGGCACGTTTTAACGTGGAATTGATCCTTGATAAGCTATACAGCACATCGTCGCCTTTTTTTGTCAATTTGTCAATCTCGTCGAGTATGATGACCACAACCTGTTCCTTCGAATCGACCGCGTTCCGGAATTCGGAGTACACCTGATCGGTAGGCCATCCTGTCATCGGTATCCGCTTGCCAAAATTCCGCGCCAGATTGGCGAGCAGTCGGTACTGGGTATCGATGACCTCACAGTTCATGTACAGAACCCTGCACGGGATTCCACGTTTTCCCCCCACCTTCTCAAGTTCGTCTCCGACATGCGTGGTAACCGCGGTTTTACCAGTCCCGGTCTTCCCATAGATCAGGATGTTTGACGGCGTGTCCCCACGCAGAGCCACGACCAGGATCTTGAGGAGCGCCTCAACCTCACGGTCCCGATGTGGGAGATAATCAGGCACATACGTCGAACGGAGCACATCCCTGTTCCTAAACATCGATTTCGATTCAAGTAATCCTTCGATAACTTCCGCTATAGGTGTATTTCTCACGAATCACCCTCCAACTGTTGCTAAATCCTCTTTCAATGCATCCGTATTAAGGATTTCGGGCGTATAATTTTATTTTAACGTGTAATAACTAAGGCGAGAGCCGTTTTCGGTCACGGGGGAACAACACCACATCACGGATATTCTCGACACCAAGCATGGTCATGACCAGCCGCTCGGTCCCGAGCCCCCATCCGGCATGTGGGGGCATCCCGTATCTGAATGCTTTCAGGTAGAAATCGAAGCCGTCTGGGTCGAGTCCGCATGCCGCAATCCTCTGGCGCAGCAGATCGTGTGAGTGGATACGCTGCGAGCCTGATGCAAGTTCCATGCGCGGATGCATAAGATCAAACGATTTGCTGTAGCGCGGGTCATCGTCGTTGGGATGGGTGTAATACGGCTTGATATCAGTGGGCCAATCGATGATGAAATAATGCTCACCGACGGCGCCCCCTATCGCGCGCTCGGCAGCGGTGCCAAAGTCGTCACCCCACTCGATATCATGCCCGTGCTGATGCGCAATATCGAGCGCGTCATCATAAGTCAGCCGCCGAAACGGCAGTTCGGGCACGGAAAGTTCGATTCCAAGCGCGCTCAACTGCGGCTCGCACTGGCGCGATATGTGCGCATACACGTCATGGATCAGGCGCTCAAGAATCCCCATCACCTCGAAATGATCGGCAAAACTCGCCTCGATATCGATCGAAGTAGCCTCATTGAGGTGCCGCAGGGTGTCATGCTCCTCAGCACGGAAGATCGCTCCGATCTCACACACCCGATCGAAACCCGCCGCCATCATGATCTGTTTGTACAGTTGCGGACTCTGATTAAGGAACGCCTCCCTGTTAAAGTAGGTGATCGGGAACAAAGCTGTGCCACCCTCTGTCGCAGCCGCAACCACCTTCGGAGTGTGAATCTCGATGAACCCCTCGCCTGTAAGAAAGTCGCGAACCGCTTTCAGTGTATGGTGGCGTATTACGAATGCAGCGAGCATCTTTCTCCGCCTCAGATCCATAAACCTTGAATCAAGGCGGGTATCGATGTCTGCGCCGACCTTTCCGGTGACGTCCATCGGCAGGGGGGATTCCGCCTCAGAAAGCATGTTTAGAATCTCAGGAATGATCTCGTACCCATTCGGAGCCTGATTTGCCTCTTTCACGACCCCGGTTACCAGAACCACGGATTCCCTGTTCAGTCTCCTGCCTGCGTCAAAGAGGTCAGGATCGGTCTTCTTCTTGACCATGGTGATCTGTATGAATCCTTCCCGGTCTCGCAGCACAAGAAAGCAGATCCCTCCAAGATCCCGGATCTCGTGTACCCAGCCGGCGACCGTGACGGTATCGCCGTTCATGTCAGGCGTGATCCCGGATGCATAATGAGTTCGCATGATAGCCATAATGTGGGGAAATGCGAGGGTATTTGTGTTATGTGTTTTGGTGATGGGGGACGAAGCGTATCATCATGGATGTGACCGGTATCGGATCATGGGTGCGCCCATGCAACAATTGATGTTTGGTTGTGCGAAGAATGTTAACATACCAGAATGCAAAACCCGCGCTCCCCCTTAATCGACCCGTACAACCGCAGGATCACGAGCCTGCGCATATCCGTAACAAAGCGGTGCAACTTAAGCTGCATCTACTGCCACGGAGAGGGGGAACCTATGCCTGCGTGCACACCTGCGCCGTTGCGCGAGATCAGCAGAGAGACCATCACAACGCTTGTGCATGCAGCGCTTGCCCACGGCGTGCGCAGGATCAAGTTCACAGGAGGCGAGCCGCTCTGCAGGAGCGATTTTGCAGAGATCATAAGCGAACTTCCGCGCGTGAAAGAGGTCTCTGCAACGACCAACGGGACGCTGCTCGCAGAACATGCGCACGATCTCGCGGCAGCGGGCTTGCATCGCGTGAACATATCGCTTGACACGCTGCAGCCTGACCGATACCGGCGTATCACCGGGCACGATATGCTGAACTCGGTGCTGGACGGCGTCGCTGCTGCTGTGGATGCGGGACTGACGCCGGTCAAGCTGAACATGGTGCTACTCGGTGGCACAAACGACGATGAGATCTGGGATCTGATCGATTTTGCACGGGGCGCAGGGGACGTTATACTCCAGTTGATCGAACTCATGGATTTTGCAGGGGTCACGGGGGCTCCCGGGCGTATCGATATGGATGCGATCGAAGACGCACTGCGCGCACGGGCGTCCACCGTTATCACGCGAGAGATGCACCGCCGCAAGAAATACCTGATCGACGGAGCCGAGGTCGAAGTCGTGCGACCGATCGACAACTCCGAGTTCTGTGCGAACTGCAATCGGCTGCGTGTGACATCGGATGGACGATTAAAGGGCTGCCTGCTCAGTAATGATGGTCTCGTTGACATATCAGGCGCGTCCGAAGAGGAGATGCACACACTGCTTGAGAAGGCGGTTGCCATGCGAAAGCCATATTACCGTCCGATATGTGAAAGATTAATATAGTACAATCGATGTAGTGGATGGTAGGCAAACAGGATCGATATCGTTTACCGTTTCAAATACAGGAGGTACATAATGACAGCCCTCATAGACATCAAGAACCTGAACATGGAATTTCAGGGCACGAAGGTTCTGAAAAATATCAATCTGACGATAGAAGAAGGCGAGTGTATTGGGATTCTCGGGCGCAGTGGTTCGGGAAAGACTGTGCTGATGCACCTTCTCCGTGGGATCAAAGAGCACGAAACAAGTTCTGGCGAGGTTATTTATCACGTTGCATACTGTGAGAATTGCGCTTATGTCGAACCACCGAGCAAGGTGGGAAAACCCTGTCCGAAGTGTGAAACCGAACTGACACCGATGGACGCCGATTTCGTATCGCTTGACAAGTATAGTCCGCTCAGACGTAGTATTGCGAACCGGATCGCGATCATGCTCCAGCGCACCTTCGCGCTGTACGGGGATGAGCGTGTGATCACAAACGTGATCAATGCGCTCATCGAGATCAACTATCCGGCAACTGAAGCTGTTGACGCGGCGGCTGATCTGATCGATCAGGTGAATCTCTCGCACCGGATGATGCATGTCGCACGAGAACTCAGTGGCGGCGAGAAGCAGCGCGTTGTGCTTGCGCGGCAGCTTGCCAAGGCTCCGATGGTGCTTCTTGCTGACGAACCCACAGGAACGCTCGACAGGAGGACCGCGGAAGCCGTGCACGAGAGCATCATGCATGCGAAGGATGAGTACGGCATGACGCTTGCGATCACCTCGCACTGGTCAGGCGTCGTCGAAGAGCTGGCTGATCGGGCAATCCTGCTCGAGGAAGGCGAGATCGTTGAACAGGGCGACCCAAAAAAGGTCGTCGAACGTTTCATGAGCATGGTCGGCACCGTCGGCTCATACACAGCAGAGATCGGAGAGCCGATCATCAAGGTCAAGGATATGAAGAAGACATACATATCGGTTGACCGTGGTGTTGTGCGGGCTGTGGACAACATCTCGTTTGAGGTGCATGAAGGCGAGATATTCGGTCTCGTCGGTGTCAGCGGAGCAGGAAAGACCACGGCATCAAAGATTCTCAACGGGTCTGTGAATGCGACATCCGGTGATGTTGAGGTCAGGATCGGGGATGACTGGATCGATCTGACAGAACGAGGTGCTGAACTGGCTGGACGGGCGGTCAAACACATCGGACTCCTGCACCAGGAGTATTCACTCTATCCGCACAGGAACGTGCTTGATAACCTGACTGAATCGATCGGACTGGAACTTCCTGGTGAACTGGGCGAGCGAAAATCCATTCTCGTCCTGAAGACCGCGGGATTCACTGAAGAGAGGGCGCGTGAGGTTCTCGAGAAGATGCCGGATGAACTGAGCACCGGAGAGGCGCACCGTGTTGCAATGGCGCAGGTGCTGATCAAAGAGCCAAGGATCATCATCCTTGACGAGCCCACTGGAACGATGGACCCTGTGACCAGGGTGGACGTGACAAAATCGATCCTTGAGGCAAGAGAGGAACTCGGCGAGACATTCATTATTGTGTCGCATGACATGGACTTTGTTGATGATGTCTGTGACCGTGCAGCACTGATGCGAAACGGCAAGATCGTCAATATCGGCGATGTGAAGGCTGTTGTTGCAGAACTCGATGCGGGCGAACGTGACGAGATGTACAACCCATGATCGATATCGAGCTTGATAACAAGCCACTTGTTGTGGATGACGGCTCCACGCTCGCAGACGTGATCAAGAGTGCAGGAGTCCCTTACAGGGGCACCGCGATTGCAATCATCAAGGGGACTGAGGAGTCAAGGAAAGCGACAGCCGAGTATCTGATCAGTACGACAAAGGGCGATATCGGGGTCGAACTGTCCGCATATCAGGACGTCTGGCAGAATACGCAATCATGGATCGCGAGTTCCGGGGTCAGGTGGACCGGGAGAGAAGCAGTCGCATTCGGTCCGTTCAAAGCAGATATCACACCATCGCACCGGGACCATGAATACACACGCTGGGACGTGGTGCTTGGCACAGGCGGCTATGATGCGAGCCACGCGTATCTGATCCTATCAAAACAACTGCACACCGCTGTACACGGTGCACCGGCAGATGGCGGCATCATCGGCAGGGTTGTGAGCGGCAAAGGCGTGGTTGATTCCCTTGGAACCGGCGACTTGATCAAGGGAATCACTCCTGTCGAGCGGTGGGAGACGGTCGTTGATAAGATCGTGACAACCGATCTCTCGACTAAGATCAAGACCGGAATGCGCATATTTACGTACGCTGTGGTTGAATTGTCACCAGACGCTCCTTACGGCGCAGAACACTTTCTGGCGGCTGCAAAGGACAATACACTAACATTCAGCACCATTGCATACGCGTTCGCATCCACAGAATCGCTACAGGGCGAAGAATGTATATTCGAGCAGAAAGAACCGAGAAAAGCGGGCATAATAACGGTCAGATCAACTGGTGCCGGGCTCGGACGCGTGTACATCTCAAAACTCGACAAAACATCATCTCCGAGCCATTCGGTGGTAGGCATGGTAACTCGCGGCATGGAACTGATCCAGCTAACAGAGAAGGATCAGACCATCGCGCTGAATATTCATCCCGAACGCATCATGCTGCTCGGAAAAACGCTCAAGAGTGCGGAAGAGGAACTAAGAGAGCGCGGCATAACCATGCACCGCGAGGGTGAGGTCGGCGATGGCGACATAGTCGTGGAGCAGACTCCTGAGACCACGATGGAGATTGTAGGAGCAGGGAATGTTACCGTACGCGGGGTTTCTGAGAAGAACCTCATAAGAATCGAACTGTATGACGACCTCGCTCCGAATACGATCAGCTTCTTCAGGCACGCTCTCGGGCTTCTCAAATCGCCTGTCGGAGTGCTTCCTGTCTTTACAGCGTATGAAGACACCAGACTTTTCAGGGTTCCCGAGGTCAAGAAAGAGATTATGCCTGAGAATACGCCGGAAGAGACCGTGCCAGCCGGCGAGATCGGCGTTACCAGCCAGGCTGCAAAGTACGCCCAGATGATCGGCGTGAAACTCGCCGATGATTCGAGATACGGTCCGTCCGGCGAGAAATTCGCGTACACAAACATCATTGGGCGAGTCATCGATCTCGAGAAACTGCTTGATATCGGGGATGGTGATATTGTCTACGTAACAGAGGTGTGAGGAATGGGCAAAATCACCAGACTGGTTGTGCTTTCGTCGGAACTGCCGAGCGAGATGCACCTCTTGATCTATGAACTACATGCCGATGTCACGATCAAGGAGACTTGCTATGGCATGCTCATACACGGGGAGGAGGCGATGGTCACCGCACTCGTCAATACCATCCGAAAGATTGATCCGGGTGCATTTATCAAGGAACGGGGTTTTGTTCCGGGCGATCCAAGGAGATGCCGTGCAGATCGAGGTGGAGGAGCACGTCCCGGGTTTTATTCGCTCCAGAAAGAGTATGAGGTGCTTCCAGCGCTTGCCAGGGCGCTTGCCGAAATGCCGTATGAGATGCCTCCCGCACATGTGGAGAAGTTAGAGAGGATTTCGGTTGCGCGGTTCAGGGAGATTGTCGATGCTGAGGTGTAGAGTTATTAGTTCATGCGTCCACCAGCGCTTCAAGCTGCGAGAGCGGCAGGTGTATAAACACTTTGACCCGGAGGGTGTCAAGTTACTGGGGGCTGGCGTTGTTTCAACATTGTTATTGCTTCGAGTCTTGTGTCTTCTGCCCTGGGTTTGGATGTCCGGAAAACTCGGAACTTTGGCATAACACCATGGCAAGTTGACAGCCCCCCACGTTCACAATATTTATAAGAGATAAGATACCTAAATATATACGGGGCTACTGAATTGGTTCTTCATTGAATTGATTCGTATAGGGGGTGAATATGGCTCAACAAATCGAAGATAAACAGAATCATCCAACTGCGCGGGGGTTAAAACGTCTGGCGATGGCAGCCATTATCGTGCTGATATCTCCGCTGATCATGATCGCCGCGGCATCAGGTGATTACGGCGAGCAGATCTTTGAGCAGAATCTGAGAGTTGGCGAGGGTATCGAGATCGAGCACAGTGTAAAGATAGAGGTCGTTGACACATCGACAGATATCATCGATTCTGCAAGATTCCGTGTCTCGAGTTATCTGGTGCCTGTAAGAATGCTCACGATATTTCAGGGCGATATGCCGACCGAGTACGAGACTTACAGCGGCGCCCGCATATATCTTGAGGTAGTCTCGGTGTATGGCGAGACTGCGCTGCTCAGGGTCACCGGACCTGATAACTGGAGAGTGACCGGCTATTACGAGGCTGAAGAGACCGAAACCGGGTCCGAGCCTGCTGCCGAAGCGGTGACTGTGCCCGAGCTTGAGATCAAAAGGACGCTTGACATGACCAGCGTGGAACAGGGGCAACTGGTTTTGGTTACGTTCAAGATCAAGAACGATGGAAACGGGACTGCGACAGGGATCGAAATGGATGAACCGCTGCTCAGAGGGACGTATCAGGAAGGTTGCCCTGCCACCCTCGGTGATATAGCAGCAGGCGCGACTGTGAGGGTCAATTATGATCTCAAGATAGTTGACACGCCATCAGGGACGTACGAACTGGAGCCGACCCTGCTGAACTACAAGAGCGAGTCGGGCGCATCATATTCATCCGAATCATCGAGCAACACGCTTGTGGTCACGGCAAAAGAGGTTCTGTTGCCAGAACTTGAGATCAAGATCACGATCGAGTCCGGCGACGATGTCATAATCTGCGGTGACAGGTTCCCTGCAACCGTTAGGATCGACAACACCGGAAACGCCACCAGTGGCAGGGCCACCATCAAGAGCCATCTGCCTGATGATGTGCGTGTCGCGGATGGCGATCTTGAGCCGGTGTACGAATCGATCAAACCCGGTGATTATGAGGAGTATGAGGTTATGCTGATTGCCTACGAGCCTGGAAAGCACGTGATCAAGATGGATGTGATGTGGGCTGATAAGGAGGCGAGCGCGAGTGCCGAGTTCTGGGCAGAGCGGTCGAGCCTGGATAAATATTACCCGCATATTCTGGCAGTGGTTCCGATAGGCTTATTAGTGGTGGGCATAATAAGGAGACACAGGGAGTATTCCTACTGAATAGACGATGGGGGCAAATAATATGCTTAATATACTCGTCCTTGGACTGGGGCAATGTGGCAACCGGATACTTGATTCAATCAACAGCGAGGCGTTCGGGGGCAACGGCACGTTCGCGAAATATTACTCGAACCAGAAGTTTCCGGCATCCGTCAAGACGATCGCAATCAATACCGCAATCAATGATCTGAAAGGGCTGAAATACACACTCGCAAAGGACAGATTCCATGTTCCGCACCTGCACGGCGTCGGTGCAAACCGTACCCTCGGAAAGAAAGTTTTTGAGGACAACAAAGAGCTGATCATGGGTGAAATCGATAAACGGGGATCGTTTGATCTGATATTTATCATCACATCCACCGCAGGTGGAAGCGGCTCCTCGTTTGCACCGCGTCTCGTGGAGGAACTGAAAGCAGCATACAACGCCCAGATCATCTGCATCGCGGTGCTTCCGTTCAGGGAAGAAGGCTCCATATCCCTGCAAAATACGGCTTTCTGCATAAAAGAACTTATCGAAGAGAAACCCAACGGGATACTGCTTGTGGACAACCAGTATCTGAAAAAATACGCTGGCGACATCAAGTCCGCTTACGACAAGATCAATGCAACGACCGCGCGACGGCTGCTCTTCCTGATCGAGGCACTCAACAGCGAGATGCTGATGGTCACCGATCTCGGCGACCTGAAGACGGTGATGAATGGAGGGGTCGGCATCGGAACCATGGGGTTCTACGAGTCAAACAACGGCAACACGGTCAAAGCCACCATCCTCGGGAGTTTCAAGCCGAGCGGGCTCCTCTTCCCCGCGAACGTCTACAAGGAGGGCGCGCGTGCGATGCTGATCATCAAGGGCGACAAGAAGTATCTTGATCTTGATCTGATCAACAAAACCATAGAGGAACTGTCTACGGAAGTCGGACAGGTTTTCAAGGGAGTTCTCGTCAAGAAAGGTCCGTCAAAGGTTTTGTCGCTGTTTACCCTGAATTCGATACCTGAACTCGACAGCCTGTACGCCAGCGCAGCAGACGCGATCCGCACCGAGAAGGTCAAGCGCGAGGAGTCGAAAAGGCAGCTTGATGACGCGTTCGCTTGTATCGAGGAACTTGAGCCGATTTACTAATCCCTGAAATCCGCTCCTCCCGGATCAAAACACGGATGGGGCGGATGAATCACCCATCTCACAATACCATAAAGCATCGGTCAACGCCAGTGCTGACGTGAGATGTCCGGTTCATTCGCAAGGTTTATAAAATATAAAATGGCAGTTAGATACCAATGAATGGCGGCAGGATTCTGGTAATCGCAACTCTTTTTATGCTGGCATTTTCAATGACGGCTGCGGCGACAGGTCATAGAATCTTTGATGATGATCTGAGGGTCAACGAAGGGATAGAGATCAACAATGATATAAAAATAGAGGTTGTTAAGGTATGTGAAATTTTCACCGACTCTGCAACGTTCCGTATCTCGAGTTACATGAAGCTCGCAGAGACGCATACAATATACGAGGGTGATAGCCCGCCGTTCAGCTACAAGACCGGTGATCGCTACATATATATCGAGGTGATCGCGGTGCGAGGGGGCAATAGAGTTGAATTCAATGTCACAGGACCTGACTGGAGGGTGACCAAATATTACGAGGTTGAGCCCGACGAGACTGATGATGAGACCGAAGCGGTGACCGTACCCGAACTCAAGATCACAAGAACGCTTGATATTTCCAGTGTGCAGCAGGGGCAGACGGTCAAGGTCACATTCAAGATCAAGAACGATGGAAACGGGACTGCGACAGAGATCGAGCTGGACGAACCCGCAATCAAGGGGACATACAAGGAAG
>JAUWHQ010000139.1 GCA_030605805.1 Methanosarcinales archaeon
ACATGAACTCCGCAGAGAAACAGGGAATTGAAGTAACGGATGAAGACATAGGGAAACTGAAGAACGCATTGAAGTATGCTGTGGGCGACGTGACCTCTACCACGATGTTTGGTTGTGAGACTGTGAGTATGCTCTGGTTCAGGAACAATGATGACCGGATATTTAACAACCTGAATTCGCTGGTGGAGATATATGAATCAGATGATGGGATGGTCGTGGATTACTCAAAGGTCATGAAACTGGTGCTGGCAGACATCGATATTGATTCCCTCGAAGAATATAACAGCAAGGTCAAGAACACCATCCCAAAGCAGATCCATCCAGAGTGAAATAAACCAACAGGTGGCTATATGGAGACAACTCTGGATTATTTCTCTTCGTCTGGAGAAAACGAGACTGGCAACCAGTCTATGAAACTCCTGACCTTTAGGTTGTACGGGAGTTTTGCCCATTTCAATCAGCCTATCAGCAATCGTTTCAGGAATACGTATTCTATTATTCCAAAGCCCCAACTACTGGGACTTATCGGGTCTATCGCTGGTCTTAGAGGGTATACGAATAATAAAACATTCCCCAAATTCTATAGCAGGATTGGAGATCTCAAAGTTTATATCAGGTCCAATAACAATTCGGATAAGAAGTTTATAGTGAACTATAACAGTTTGAACAGTTTTTTGAATAACCGGGTTGATACTGCTTCTCCGAACGTAATAATCAATGAACAGGTGCTGTTGGACCCGGATTATGAGATTGGTCTATTGCTGGATGAAAATAACGATCTGCATAAAACCATCATTGAAAATATCCGGCATAACCGCAGTGTGTTCCCCATATACTTAGGAAAGAACGAGTTTTTTGCAAACATCCAATATCAATCCCTGAAAGACTATGAGATAAATTCTGCGAAAGAACCGATGTGCCGCAGCATACTGCCCTTCGATGAACTGGAAAAAGAAGGCACCAATAACATGAAACTGGAAATGCTTCCGGTGGGCTTCGATGAGAAGTTCAAGTACATCTATCGCTTAATGGCGATACCTCAGAAAGAGTGCGTTGTGCCGTTGAAAAACCCGAATAATTGCATCGTCTCAGATGGCAATGTTTACCATGTCTTCTGATGCCTTCAGAGAGATATTCAAAGATCTGGATAGAAGTTTAATCCCATGCAACAGATTTTATTCTGCTCACAGACGTGAAGACGATCTGGAATCACTGGAAGATCACTCAGAACTATGTAGTGATTATTTCCTGCACATAATCGATGAATTGGGACTTGAACCGATACTTGATGAATTGATATCCAATCTCTTTGGAGAACAACAACGAACTGAAATCAAACAGATCATATCATTCGCAATTTATTATCACGACATCGGAAAACTAAATCCGAACTTTCAAAAAGTAAAAGTAAAAGGAATGCGAGTATCCGGGAACACTCGCCACAGCTTTTTTTCAGAAAGGGTGTTAACTTCATTTCTTCTGGGAAAGTTTCCGGAATTCAGGGGAGCTATATATTTGGCTGTCAATATCGTTCGGAGTCATCATGGAAGATTAAATGATTTCACCACGGACGATTATCATGAAAGTTCCGAAGAAAGGGAAATAATCCGGAAAATTCTTCAAATAACGGATATTGAGGAGATGATAATCTCAGAAGACGACAAAAGGGAGTTTTTCAACAGTGGTTCAAAATGGCACGAAACTTTTCTTTTGGTCAAACTCATCTATTCACTGCTCGTCCTGAGTGACTCATATTCAACGATGCATTATGCACATTCATTCGATACCATGTATCCTTTGAATACTATGGACCGAAACATTCGAGAAAGGATGATAGAATCGTATTCGGGGATACCCTACAACTTAAATATCGATCAAACAGAATTTGAGGGCAGTTCTCAGTGTAGTACCATAAACGAACTACGAAGAGCGATTTTGATCGAGAGCAGCAACCGCATAAAGAAACTTCTGAAGGAGAACAACAGAATATTCATGCTTTCTGTTCCAACCGGTGGCGGGAAGACAAACATCTCCATGAAACTGGCGTTAAATATTCTTGAGCACGATGAGACGATAAAACGGTTGTTTTACGTGTTTCCTTACATCAACATAATCGAACAGAACTATAAAGCAATAGATAACGCATTATTCAGCAAATCCTTGTTCCCTGCTAAAATAGGTCTTGTTTCAGACATATACTCCCGGGCATACATGGATAAGTTCCATGGTGAAACGGATGAAGATTCGATATCGACCATGAAAAAGATGAGGATCATACGGGATGATAATTTCCTGAACAATTGTGTAAACGTGATAACCAATGTAAATTTTTTTAATGGGATTATTAAAAATGGGGGAAACAACCGCTATAAAATCGCTAACCTGTGTAACAGCATAGTTATCATCGACGAGATACAAACATTGAGCGATAAAAATATCAGGACATTTTATGATTTTATCAAGGAAACAAGTAGAGATTTGAATATTTATTATATTATTATGAGTGCCACACTTCCGAGTTTCAATGATTTTCTCGATGATGTTGAAGTTCCGCAGATCATCGCGGATCCCCAGAAATATTACACCCACAAGGTATTCAAGAGGAATGAAATCGTTTTCAGAAAAGATATCAAGGATATAAATGGAATAGAAGAATTGTTGATCGAAGAAATCAATAAAAATTATCGAACAGGGAACGTAAAGATTCTTGTGACTTTAAATGTGGTCGATACTTCGAGAAAAGTGTACGAAGAATTGAAATCTGATGAGAGGTTCAAAGAGTTCTCTTTTTATTTATTGAACAGCACCACATCGAGTTTACGAAGGAAGAAGATTATTGAGGAGATTAAGGATAAAACAAAAGAAGGGCGAGTGATGATTGTTTCGACGCAATCCATAGAAGCCGGTGTTGATATTGATTGTGACTTCGGGATCAGAGACTATTCCATACTGGACAGCATAGAACAGATATCCGGGCGGATTAATAGGGAATGTAATGCACAAAAAGCACGCGTTTCAAAGCTGTTCGTCATAAAATACAAGGATGGCAAGTTAGCAGATTCTAAGAAGATCTACGCCGATCATGAGCGATATAAAATTTTAATCGACGAAACGATTAGCCGGGAGGATGTCGAACAAATATTGAATTGTAAACAATTCGACAAATATTATAAAGTTTTGTCTGGAGAATTGAAAAAAGTCGCAAAAGATTCTTTTCCTAAAACCAATCGTGAAATACGTGATTTACATTATCAAACGATAAACAATACCCTGGATGTAATTGATGACAAATTAGATAAAGTGGATATTTTTGTGTGCGAGGAGATCCCGATAGAGAGTTTGTCTGATTATGATCGAAGTAAAATTGAGTCTTTGATAAACGATCCAACGATACGAAGGTTAGAGAAGAATCACAAAATCATATCAGGTGGAAAAATAATCACTGAGAATGTTTATTGGGTTTGGAAAGAAATCCTAACATCGACAGATAAATTTGAAGACGTGTACATCAGAAGAAAAATTACTAGCCTATTCAACCAGTTCATCATTTCGATAACCAATATAAAAAACAAAACGTATGGTCAAGACCTTTTGGGATATCTCAGAACAGAGGGATTTGTTGAGAAAGATGAACAATTCGATATTATTTTATCAACGCCAGCGTTCTCGGAATATTATTCATTCACTGATGGTTTGAGATCAGATAAATTAAAGGATGCGCTAAAAACCCCCTCGCTCGGTGTTATCATTTAATAATTTTCATAATCTCTCGTCCCACTCATGCACTCCAACCTCCCCCTCCGCAAAACCACCCTACCCCAGGTCCACTACGACTACCAGTACGGCATAGCCGCGATGCTCTACGCGAGACTCGCGCACGCAAACATCAGACTGGCAAACGAGATCCACTCGCACACCGGATTCAAGTTCTACACCTTCTCAAACCTGATAATCCGGGACCATACGGGCGCATCGACAACATCTTAACCCGCTACGGACATCAGCATACTATGACGGACATACAGATACCCCCGATGATGGAAAAAGAAATCCATGCGTTGATCGAGACGAAATACTACGCTTCAATCTCAGAAGCTGTCAAAGACGCTTTCAGAACGCTATTCGCAACAAAACCCGCTCTTAAAATAATTTCAGCAGTATACCTATATTCAAATAACGAAGTTTCCATCTCAAAAGCAGCAGAGGTTGCCGGAGTCAGTATCGAAGAATTCAAGGAAATTTTGGCGAGTCGTGGTGTGAAACGGGAAATATATCCTGATGAAAGAATTAATGAGAACGTAAGAATGATCCTGAAACATACAACGAATTAGACAACCTAAAGAACGCTTTTTACACCCCATATTCCCACCCATCCCACTCATGCGCTCCAAAATCACCCTCCGTAAAACCACACCCGCCCCGATCCACTACGACTACCAGTACGGCATAGCATCCATGCTCTACAAAAAACTCGCACACGCAAACATCAGGCTGGCAAACGAGATTCACTCGCACACTGGATTCAAATTCTACACGTTCTCAAACCTGATTTTCGATGACCGAATCCCGAGTCGCCACGGTCTCAATTTCGAGCAGGCACACTTCTACCTCTCGTCCCCTGACCCTGAGTTCATCCGGAGTTTCACAGAGGGACTCCTGCAAGAGCCCGAATTTTACCTCCGACGCACAGAAACAGGCAAAGAGCGTGCCAACATCATGATAGAGAGAATCGAGATCCTGCCAAAAGAAAAGATCGGAGATATCTGCGAGTTCAAGGCGATCTCCCCGATCTACATAAAGACGCAGCGGCTGCGGGACGGAGTTCTCCGCGATGTCGATCTCTATCCAAAGGACGGCAAATTCTATGAAAACCTTCATGCGAATCTTGCCGCCAGATACAGGGAATATCACGGGCATGATGTCAGCCACGACCATTTCGAGATCACTGACACCAGAAAGGTGAAGGCAAAGCGGATAAAGATCGCAAATACCTATCGCAGGTGCTCGCTCATGGAGTTTGAGGTGCAGGGAAGTCCTGAGTTGCTTGTGTTTGCTTATGAGGCAGGGATCGGCGAGAAGAACGCGATGGGGTTCGGGTGTCTGCAGTGCATGAAATCAGACCGTTGCGGGATTGAAATACCTAACCGTTGATCACCTCACAATATCTCGTAAGCGCAATCCCACCATGACATGACCACGCACTCGCCCATGATGGATATCCCACACCCCCCACAGACGCACTCAACCATGCTCAAAATCGCGAGGTAGTATCACCCCCCAGCCAGCATCCCCACCCTCTCGATGCTGTCAGCATCTTCAGGCGTCTTATCGAACCGCACCCGAACAAGCCGCGGGAACCGAAGCGCATATCCTGATGCATAATGCGGGCTCTTCTGAATCTCCTCATACGCGATCTCAAAGACAACAGCAGGCTGCAACTCAATCGCCCGCCCTTCCTCTGAGATGATATACTGCGAAAATAAGTTCGTCAGTTCGGATAACTGCTCGTCTGTGATGCCGGTGCCGACCCTGCCGATCTCAAGGAACTCTGCTGTGTCAGGATCGTAGCACGCAAGCATATACGAGCCAATCAGGTTCGCCCGCCTTCCCTCGCCCCAGTCTGCGCCGACAACGACGAGATCAAGCGTCTCCATGATCGGCTTGATCTTCAGCCAGTTCTTGCCACGTTTTCCAGGAGAATACACGGAATCCGGGTTCTTGAGCATGATTCCCTCGTGCCCAGCATCCAGAGCAGCCTGATACACAGCGTGTGCAACACCCGGATCGTCGGTCACGACCTGCTCTGCCGCCCTGAGGCGGGCATGCGGGCGTACCACCGACTCCAGCCGTTCTCTGCGGAGATGGAGCGCATCATCGATCAACGCATCGCCATCGAGGTACATGATGTCAAACAGGTTCAGATGGAGCGGAATCTTCTCTGCCATCGCAGATACCTTGTATTTTCTCCGAAACCGCCTCATGATCTCCTGGAATGCAAGAGGCTTCCCATCGGGTCCGGTGGCAACCACTTCGCCATCGAGAATCGCCTGATTCGCAGTTACCTGCGATTTTATCAGGTTTACGACATCCGGAAGCGATTTTGTCACGTCTTCGAGTCTTCTTGAGAATATCCGGACGTCGTCGCCGTCCTTGTGTATCTGCACCCGTGCGCCATCGAACTTCCATTCGGCGGCATACCCCCCTGTGACGTCGCCGAAACCGCCTATCTGGGCAAGCATCATCTTGATCGGTCTTCCGATCCTGATACTCACCTGCTCGAGATCATGGTGGAACGCGGTGACCGCAACCTCGCCAAGATCATTGATCAGCATGTAGGAACGCTCAACCGCGCCCACGTCCTCCCCAAACGCCTGTGCGATGGCGTTTCTGACGATCCCCTCCCCGACGCCGATCCTGAGCTCTTCGAGTACGATGCGTGCGATATATCTTGATTCGCCAGGGGATGCGGTGCCGAATAAATATTGAAGATTTTTTATTTTTATCTGCTGCGAACCCTTGCCTGACGCCTGTGCAATCGAGAGCATCCTCCCAAAGACCTCGACGATGGTGAGGCGCCCATCCGCCCCACTCCCCCCACCTCCGCCCTCACCATCTCCATCTCTTTCCTCGCCGCCACTCCCGCCTGCACCACCGGCGTCAGTAAAATCAAGGAACGTGGTCTGCGTTGTCTGCGATTCCGCGGCTCCTTTTTCGAGCGCAACCTTTGCCGCCTCGCCCACATCGCCAGTCTCGCGAATCAGTTGCTTGATCTGTCTGACCGGCACTCCGGCAGTCCTTGATATCGATTCGTACAGCAGCGAGGGACCAACGCCCAGTTCGACCGCGCTCCAGTCGGGAAACACCTTCCCCATAACGAACCTGGAGACGATCGAAAGTTCGGTATCAGGGTCGTCTCCCTCGCTGATTCTTCGTAGAAGAGATGATACGACCGCGGTTATCTCAAGCGAACTGGAAATCCCCTCGATTTCCTTGCAGACATCTGTAAATTCCTTAAATGAGGTCATGACCTTTGAGAACCGGATCTGAGAATCAGGTATCCCGAAAGAAGCCCGATGATCGCAAACACCGATGTAAATCCTGGCATCGCTTTTATTTTATTCATGAATCCCTTCTCCTCTTCATTCTCTTCTTCTTCTCCTTCTTCGTTGTTCTTACTTCCCTCGGATGTCGTCTGGCTTCCGCCAGTCTCGCCCGACGCCTCATCCAACGTATCGGCGGCTGTGCCATCCACGGCATCAGCGGTCGTGTTATCCACCGCCGCATCTACATCGGCTCCATACCTAATCATGATTTCTGATGACCTCTCCCTGGCTGAATAGAACTTGGGATTTATATATTTCTCGAGTTCAAAGGTCGCCTCGGGTTTGTAGTCTCGTGCCAGATCGACCTGCCTTGCCGTCTGGTAATACACAACAGCACGGGGCAGTGTAACCGTTTCATTAATTTTTATTGTATATATATTCACATATTCGCTGGTGTACTCGGTCGATGCCGGGTTCAGCACCATGCGCCAGTTGAGCACACCATCGATCAGTTCGGCGCCGTCCGGGATCGAGTCAAAGACGTACACCATCGCGCTGTGGTCCCCGGTGTTGCACGCGCTCACCGTGACATCCACCATGCCGTCTGTGTGTTCCGCGCTCTTCGTAACCGTGACGTAGGGACCCTGCACAGTGACCACGGGAGTGTTGCTCGTGATGTTGATCCTTCGCCCCTCGCACCACACGGACACGTTTGCAGATGGCAGCGTGTACACGCCAGGCACAAGCGGCGTGATTGAGTACCGGTACGTGTTCAGCGAATAATCCCAGCAGAGGTCACGATCCGGATCGACCACGAAATCGTCAGGGATCGAATCAGCGATCTCGACACGGTCTGCCATGCTGATATTCGTTATCTTAAGCTCGATGAACGCCTGTTCCCTGACATAGACCTCTTTGCTTGCGCTCTTGGTCACGGAGAAAGTGTTGTTCAGCCAATCGCCAAAGGATATGAGATTTATCGGCGGCGGCTCGATGATACATACACGGACCGTGATCGACTGGGTCTGCGGATTGCTTCCGATGACGATCTTGCTGGCGTGTACCCGTATCCGGTCGGTCTCGTTCTCGAGATACGTTTCGGTGCAATTGAGATCGAACGCGTATGAGCTTTCGTTCGCATTGTATGCATAATCGGCAACGGTCTCGTTGGTGCTGAAGACTTCACGCCATACCACAGAATCGTTCTCATACGCCGAGACAAGCGCCCAGACCGGTTCCCCGAGCTGGATATCAGATGCTCTTCCGACGCTGAAATCAGTCGCCTCGAATGTATACTCCCCGATAGGGACGCGCTCCCCCCATACGAGCGTCACATCCGTGCAAACACTCTCTTCAGACGCAGCCATCTGAATATTGCCTGCCATCATCAAAAATAAGAGCAGTGCGATTCTGATAGACTTCATCTTCGATGTCTGCCGATCAGTACCGCAGCAAGGCACGCAAGAACCGCAAACACACCAGTAAACCCGGGTTCCGTCCGAACTGGAGTTTCTATGGTTTCTGCAACCTCTGCCGCTGCCACCCCTGATCCTGACGCGTCTTCTGATTCGGATGCGACGTTGGCAACGGCGGCAGCCGCACCGATGGCTTCGGTCCCTGCCACCGTCAGTATCGGCATATCAGAGATGCTGATCCCCTCGTATGTTGTGATATCAACGAACTCAACCACAGCAGGCGGCAGCATCACGGTCCGGCTCGGATCGATCGTGTACTCAAACGTCTCCTCCGCACCTGCTTTCAACACTCGTTTCAAAAAGAACGTCTCGTTCCCTTCATCGATGACGATGCCGCGCGAGACCGGCTTGCTGACCAGCACAGACTCCAGCGGAAGCTGATCCATGATTGTTATCGATGCAGCCCGGTCTCCGGTGTTCTTTATGCTTACCGTGACCTTCGCAGTATCATTCTGGGTTACCAGGGCAGGATCAACGGTCTTTGTCACCTCGATATAGGGACCATGCACCTGAACCGGCTGCGGGTGCGAAACTATGCTGTAATTATACCCGTCTTCTGTCCAGTTGACGGTTGCAGAACCGAGTTTGTAGGTTCCGGGCTTTAAGAGGCTCACAGGATATGCGCACGTCATCACTCCGCCCGGTTCGAGCGAGAAGCCCCATCTCCATCGGTCGGATTCCATCTCAGGAACCTTCAACATGTCAGCAGGAAGCGCACACTTCCACACATTGAAATCGGTGGTTGCAGGTTTGTGCCACGTATCTACCGGGGAATCCGAGAGGGTCAGCGACGGAATAGTGTAATTGCCCCAGTTTATCACCGTAAAGAAGATGTACGGCTCGCAGTCCGCGTAGATCACATAAGTGGTCTCGCCGGTATACGGCTTTGCCGCCTCTGATGCGACGACTGCATAATCCTCGGTCCCGATCGATTTTTTCACCTCGATTACAGGGAGAACCTCGATATATGTCGAGTTGTCTGTGTACTGGTACTGCCGTTCCTTGAAATCCTCATACGTGAGATCGATCGTTAGCTCGTACTTTGTCCGATCTGGCAGCGAAGGCACCTTGAAATGCACGGTATATGTGACTTCCGAAGTCCCGGAGCTTCCATCCAGCTTATCAGTGGTACTGACGCTGCGCACATCGATCGGAAACGTGGTACCGACCCATTTCCTATTATCGTCATCGACTTCGCCCTTGTAGATATTTTTCAGCGCACAATCAGGCGGATACTTCCCGTTGATCGTCTCGACCGGCTTTACAAAGATCGATGCATCCACATGGTATGCCAGCATCTTCTCCGTGTTCTTCACCTTGATCTCAGCCTTGAACACCGAATTTGACCGGACGATCGAACTACCGTCTTCGGATGGGAGCACTTCCGGGTTTCCGCTCTCATCCGAGCCCGAAGAGTACATTTTGACCGATGCTTCCAGTTCAGGCGGCTTTATCGTTGCATACGCAACCTTTGCATGTTCGTCCTTCGGATCGGTGCAGAAACAGTCGTCCGATGCAAAGTCAACTGTGATCTCAGTAACCCCGATAAAGAACTCGTTTCCATCGTTCCAGATTACGCCATTCGTATCCCAGCCGCCCTCGCTCGTATAAAACGATTTGAGGCAATCCGGAGATTCCCTGAACGGATAGCTTCCGATGAGTGTCTGGTTCTTGTAGATCTTGAGATTCACGAGCTTGGCATCAGGAGCCACGCTGCATGTCCGGTCCCCGCATGGGTCTGCCTTTGTTTCATCGATATCAACCGTGACATTCAGAATATGAAAATCGTTCACCTCGATTGTGTATGTGGTGTTCAGGTGCTCGACATACACATCGATATAGTCGCCCCATTCCATGGTGGTCTCGCTGATGCTGTCCGGTTTACGGCACTCCGCCTTATCCTGATCGTGGCACTCCACCCTATCAGGATTGTACACGTGTGCGCCGGCACCTCCGGTCAACATTATGGCAACCAATATTAACCCGATTATTCCACTCACTCTGCTTATTCTCATACGTTTACCCCAATAATATACATGGCACTCATGTTATATAATCGTTATGCGACTCCGAAACCTTTATGCGACTACACACCACAGTGACGATGATATGACGAGACCACACACGGAGGAACGATAGATGGCGACCGGACCACGGTATAAGGTGCCGTTTAGAAGACGAAGAGCCGGACGCACGAATTACCACAGGCGGTTGCGATTGTTATTGTCAAAAAAGCCGCGGATGGTGGTGCGCAAGAGCACACGACACACAAGAATACAGCTTGCGCTTCCAGGCGATCAGGGCGACAATATTCTCTCATCCGCAACATCGATCGAACTTAAAAATTACGGATATTCAGGCTCAACCGGAAATACGACCGCAGCGTACCTTACCGGGCTGCTCTTTGGTTACCGCACGATTGGTAAGGGTTTTAGCGAAGGAGTACTCGATATGGGGCTGCACACGTCTTCATTCGGATCAAGAAACTATGCCGCGCTCCGTGGCGCGGTCGATGCCGGCATGGAGATCCCGCACAATCCAGTGGTCTTCCCTTCAATTGAGCGGGTCCGCGGGGAGATGGTTGCCGAATACACAGGTGTTGACCTGCCATCGGTCTTCGAAGCGACAAAAGCAAAGATCACATCCGAGTTCGGAGGTGCATAATGGCAAGAAGAAGGGAACAGAGACCGCCTATGAAGCAGCCTGTCAGTCCGGACTGGGTGCCGCGAACCAAGCTCGGTGCGCTCGTTCGCGAAGGGAAGATCAAGGATATCGATACCGTTCTCAATTCCGGGCATCCGCTCAGGGAGGTTGAGATCATCGAGACCCTGATGCCGGACCTTGCAGAGGATGTGCTGGACGTGAATATGGTGCAGCGGATGACCGACTCGGGACGTCGTGTCAAGTTCAGGGCTGTGGCGATCGTTGGAAACAGGGACGGCTACATCGGATTCGGTCAGGGCAAGGACAAGCAGGCAGGACCTGCGATACGCAAATCGATCATGAATGCGAAACTGCATATCGTCGGGATCAAACGCGGCTGCGGATCATGGGAATGTGGCTGCGAGGATCCGCATTCGGTGCCGTTTCAGGTGGTTGGAAAGGCGGGAAGCGTCGGCATTGAATTGAAACCTGCGCCCCGCGGGCTTGGCATCGCGTCAGGAGCAACAGCAAAGAAGGTTCTTGAGATGGCTGGCATCAGGGATGTCTGGACCCGTTCATGGGGCACGACCAGAACCACCTTGAATTTCGCAAAGGCGACTTATGACGCGCTCAGAAACACCACAACGATGCGCATCGTGGAAACAGGAGGGCGATGATGTACGCTGTGGTACGGATCCGCGGGAGCGTTAAGGTGCGTCCCGAGATCGCGGACACGATGAAGATGCTGCGGCTGCACAGTGTCAATCACTGCGTGATTCTGGATGAGACACCTAATTACACAGGAATGATCCGGAAGGCGAAGGATTATATCGCATGGGGTGTTGTGGATGCTGAGACGCTTGCAAATCTTCTTCGCCTGCGTGGACGCTTTGCCAGGGGAAAGAGACTCACGCAGGAGTATATGGATGAATGCGGGCTTGGTTCGATGGAGGATTTCGCAAAGGCGGTCTGCAGCGGCGATGCAAAACTCTCCGACATCCCGAAATTAAAACCGCTGTTCAGGTTGCACCCGCCCCGCAAAGGGCACCGGGGCATCAAGAAGACGGTTGTCGAAGGCGGCGAACTCGGATTCCACGAGAATATCGGTGCGCTGCTAAGGAAGATGAGATAACTGAAATCCGGAGGGCGTGCTACTTATGCGTGTGGCTCGTGCACGCCCCAAAACGGTTGTGCGATTTTAGTGGATGCAATTCACGAGCAATAACTGCAGGTGTGGCTCATAAAAATGTAACTATCATTTTAAGATTATACACTCCTGTTTTGATTATCCTTAAGTGTCAACAGGACAACATATTATGGAGACTATAATGACCACATCGCCCGATCTCCAACCCCCTCTCCAACCCGAACCCCCAACGCCAGTCGAACCAACCGGCAGAGTCCGCCAGATCCCGATCACTGAGGAACTGAAGTCCTCGTATCTCGATTATGCGATGAGTGTGATCGTCGGGCGTGCGCTTCCTGATGTCCGTGACGGCTTGAAGCCGGTGCACCGCCGCATCCTGTACTCGATGCTTGAGAGTGGGTCGCTGCCTGAGAAGCCGCACCGTAAATCGGCACGCATCGTGGGTGACGTAATGGGCAGGTACCATCCGCATGGCGATGCCGCGATCTATGACACGATCGTCCGGATGGTGCAGACGTTCTCGCTTCGGTACCCGCTGATCGACGGGCAGGGAAATTTTGGATCTATTGACGGCGACGCTGCTGCTGCGATGCGTTACACCGAGGTCCGGATGGCAAAGATCGCAAAGGAGCTCCTCGATGACATAAACAAAGATACCGTCGATTTCGTTCCGAATTATGATAATTCCTTGAAAGAGCCGTCCGTTCTCCCTGCGCGCCTCCCGAATCTGCTGATCAACGGCTCGACCGGGATCGCTGTCGGCATGGCAACGAATATGCCGCCGCACAACCTCGGCGAGGTCGTGGATGGTACCATCCATCTGATCGATCATCCTGATGCGACCATCCCTGAACTGATGGCACACGTGAGGGCGCCCGATTTCCCGACAGCAGCCGCGATCACCGGGCTTGCAGGTGTCAAGGCTGCATACACGACCGGGCGCGGCATCGTCGAGATGATCGCCGTAACAGAGATCGAGACGCACAAGGACAGGGAGCGAATCATCGTCACCGAACTTCCGTACCGTGTGAACAAGGCGAAACTCGTTGAGGATGTCGCGGATCTCGTGAAAGACAAGAAGATAGAGGGAATATCCGATCTCAGGGACGAATCGGACAAGGACGGGATCAGGGTCGTCGTCGATATCAAGAAGGGCGCAAACTCGCAGGTCATTTTAAACCAGCTGTACAAACACACGCAACTGAAGACCACATTCGGGATCATCAACCTCGTGCTTGTGAACGGCGAGCCGAAGGTTCTCTCGCTGAAAGGGCTGATACAGTGCTATATCGACCACAGAAAGGAGATAGTCATCCGCAGAAGCAGGTATGATCTCAAGAAGGCGGAAGATCGGCTGCACATCCTCGACGGGCTGAAGATCGCACTCGATAACATCGATGCGGTGATCAGACTGATACGATCATCAAAGACGGCAGAGGCGGCAAGAGACGGCTTGATCTCGAACTTCGGGCTCTCTGAGGTGCAGGCGAAGGCGATCCTTGAGATGCAGCTTCGCCGCCTCACAGGGATTGAACGCGAGAAACTCGAAGCGGAGTACGCATCGCTCGAAGAGACGATCAAATTCTTAAGAGAAGTTCTTGCAAACCCGCAGAAGGTCCTTGATCTGATAAAAGAGGAACTCCTCGCCGTAAAAGAGAAATACGCAGACCCGAGGAGGACCGAGATACTGGAGGCGCACGAGGAGTTCGAGGACGAGGACCTGATCCCATCGGAGGATGCGATCATCACGATCTCGAACACCGGCTATATCAAGCGTGTGCCCCTTGACACGTACAGGCGGCAGGGGCGCGGCGGAAGAGGTGTCATCGGCATGGGCACGAAGGAGGAAGACGTCGTTTTAGACATCTTCATTGCAAATACCCATGATTACATCCTCTTCTTCACAGATAAGGGCAGGGTTCACTGGCTCAAGGTGTACCGGATTCCTGAGGGGAGCAGACAGTCGAAGGGCAAAGCGATCGTGAATCTGCTGGAGCTATCCGGCGATGAGGGCGTAACAGCCTTTGTCAGGGTGAGCGAGTTCGATGACGCGCATTACCTCGCGATGGCGACAAAACGCGGGGTTGTGAAGCGGACGCCGCTTTCTGAATTCAGCCGCCCCCGCAAGGGCGGGATCATCGCGCTTCGGCTGGACGATGGAGACGAACTGGTCTCGGTCAGAATGGTCGATGACTCTGATGACATTATCATCGGCACCGCCCATGCAAAGGCGATCAGGTTCCATGCGCCTGATGTGCGCGGCATGGGCAGGACTGCACGCGGTGTTCGGGGCATCAGTCTTGCATCTAACGATTACGTCGTCGATATGGAGATCGTGGAGGCGGGTGCAACGCTTCTCACCCTGACAGAGAACGGATACGGGAAGCGGACCGAATTCGATGAATACCGGGTCACAAGGCGCGGAGGAAAGGGAATCATCACGATCATACCGAGTCTGCGAAACGGGCGCGGGATAGCGATCAAAAGCGTCTGGGAGGATGATGAACTCCTTGTCACCAGCCAGAACGGGAACGTGATCAGGATTCCTGTGCGGGACATCCGGATGCAGGGGCGCAACACGCAGGGCGTGCGGATCATGCGGCTCGATCCTGATGATCGGGCTGTTGCTGTGGCAAGGATCGGGAAGCTCTGGGATGATGAGGCTACCGACCCGAATCAATAATTTCCATCGCAACCTCAGCCGCCCGCTCGCCTGACAGCATCATCCCGCCAAAGATCGGACCCATCCGCGGACCGCCGTAGACGGCGTTTGCCGCCATGCCCGAAACAACCAGCCCGGGATACACCTCCTTTGTAAAATCAAGAAGCATGCGCTCGCCTATGTCCGCCCACATCGGCTGCTCGCCAACGACATGCAGACTGCCTTGCGCGCCCGGTATCTTTTCCTGCACGATCCTGCAGATCTCTGCGTCGTGCCCGGTGCCGTCGATCACCACTTTCGACCTGATCGCCAGCGGATCGACATGCAGATGCGCCCGCTCAACCGCAGTCCAGTTGAGAACGAGCCCTGAAACCCGGTTATTTTCCCTGATCATCACGTCCTCGGCACTCATCAGATTGAAAACCTTTGCGCCTGCCCCGATCGCGGATGCAGCGATGCGGCAGACCGATTCGATCGAATCAGCCACATAGAGACCGGGCTCACATTCGGTGTACCTGAT
>JAUWHQ010000171.1 GCA_030605805.1 Methanosarcinales archaeon
CCAGTAAAAATTCGAAGGAGGAACCTTCTTTATCGCCAGATGGATCGAATCTGCCTTCGATCCCACCGTTTCAAGGTAGGTATTCGCCATCGCCGCTTTCAATAAGTCCCGATTGTACTCAAAACCAGAGAGGAACGGACCTTTTGATTGCAGATCCGGACAATGGTTGACGAAAATATCGAGTGTTCGTATCGTTTGAAATATTCTATCCAGGTTTAGTGTCATAAAATCACCAGATAGACGGTGTGACCAAGGTATTCCTTGGGACAATCGACCTTAGCACTGTTTCCGAATTTCGTCACCTTCCGAATGAAGAAACCATGGATTCCGTCGAGTTCGAGGTGGGTTTGGGTCTGAATTGGAACTTTCTTTGTATGATATTTTTATGGATATCCTAATATTTAAAACTTTCGGTTTCTATCCGTAAGATCGAATTTCGGAGTACAGCTAACTGATTTCAGAACGGGTTTGTGTAGTTGGGTGGTTTGGATAGTTAGGTAGCCCTAATAAATATATGACCAATTTCTTTCGGAGATACTGTTATTAGTCATTACACTCGATGTCATACCTAATGCAACAGCTCCAATCTACGATCGGTGAGAAAACGGACAGATATAGAGAATACCCCGATGCAAAGTTGCTCTGTAGAGAACGGAAAGTAAAAGATCGAAAGGATAAAGAAATACGTAGAGATGGATCTAAATACAAAATTGATACTAAAATAAGAATTAAAGAAATGGACGTTTCTAAATGGATCAATAAGATCCATTGTGGAGACAGCGAAAATATATTGGAAGAAATGCCAGATAATTCTATCGACATCATCATTACATCACCGCCTTATAATTTTGGTTTGGATTATAAAGAGGATGAAGATCAGGATGCTATTCACTGGTCTCACTATTTTTCGAAATTGAATAGAATATGGGGGGAATGTTTTAGAATTTTAAAGCCCGCGGGTCGTATTTGTGTCAATGTTCAACCAATGTTTTCTGATTATATACCGACTCACCACATCATCTCAAACCAATTATCAGATTTGGGACTGCTTTGGAAAGGGGCGATATTAGGTGTTGGGACAACGACGCTGGTTGCTGAAAAATTAAATCGGAGACACATAGGGATTGATATATCTGAAAATTATTGTAATATAGCAGAAGAGAGAATTAAAGAATACAAGAAGCAATCGAGGCTGCAAGACTTTATGGGGGGATGAAATGCTACCATTCATACATGGGAACAATATAGAGCGGAAATTGAAGGATGAAAAGTTCAAAGAGAATATCAAATTACTTCGCGAGATCAAAGAGAAGTATGATGAATGGAAAGGGCATAATGAATCCATTACTGGCACTTCCAAAAAAGACATATTCGATAGAGTGAAATTTTTAAACAAGTATAAAGACTTTATCAATCAATCCCAGTTTAAAAAGGAGCTGGGTAACACTTATGGGTTCACATCTCAATCAAAATTGCATTCAACGGTTATAGAGGAGTTTTTGTATTATTTGTTTGAAGGAATGCCAATTTTGAGTGGTAAGCAATTGACATTGGGTCCTGGGAAAGCTTATGTTGATATGAGTTTCTCTCCAAAGAACATCGACGAATGGGAGAAAAATCCAGGAGTCGACATCAAGGTCGAGGATCAGGATTTTGCCATAGGCAAAGAGATTTTTTGCATATTTTCATCGGATAGAGAGATGCACAGCACCATTCAAAAAAATATTTTAGTTCCGATCGTAGCGATAGAATGCAAGACCCATCTCGATAAGACGATGCTGGATGGAGCTGCTTATGCGGCGGAACGGTTGAAGAGAGGTAACCCTTATTCATTGTATGTTGTTGTTACAGAGACGAATGCGCTGGATAAGAGTGTAAATCCAAAACATACGCAGATCGATGAGATATTTGTCTTGAGAAGACAGAAACATAAGCAGAAACCATTGAATCCGATTGATGCACAGCTTGTATGGGAATTATTCAATCTGGTCAAGGATCATCTGGAGAAAGAGTGGTGGAATCCAGAGAAATCCACTGAGAGGGGGAGGTTAATAGATTAAATCGTTAATGTGTCTAATTTTAATCAGAGGCGGTGCGACTAGAGTTAAAACATGTCAGGAAACACATTCGGAACGATATTTCGCATAACAACATGGGGCGAGAGCCACGGACCCGCGGTCGGCGTCGTCATCGATGGCTGCCCGCCTGGTATGCCGCTTGCAGAGGCGGATGTTCAGAGGGATCTCGACCGCCGCCGCCCCGGACAGAGCGATGTCTCGACGCCCCGGAAGGAAGGGGACGTGGTCACCATCCTTTCAGGGGTCTTCGAGGGAAAGACGACCGGCACGCCCATTTCGATGATCGTCCGGAACAAAAACGTCGATTCATCTCCTTACGAGGAGTTGCGGTATACGCCGCGCCCGGGACACGCCGATTACCCCTATGAGATCAAGTACGGGATCAGGGATTACCGCGGCGGCGGGCGCGCATCCGCACGTGAGACCGTTGGAAGGGTGGCTGCCGGGGCGGTTGCCAGAAAGATACTTGCAGGACGCGGCATCGATCTGATTGCGCACGTCATCGAACTTGGCGGGATCAGGGCTCTGGGATGCGAGATTGCGCCATCCGGGATCTCTGGCATATCTGACGTATCTGATGTATCTAATATGTCTGAGATGAAAGCGCGGATCGAGGAGTCGCCGCTTCGGTGTGCGGATCCTGATGCGGGCGCTGCGATGCTTGAACTGGTACGCAAGGCGCGTGAAGATGGAGACAGCATCGGCGGCATCGTCGAGATCATAGCAACCGGCGTTCCTGCCGGCATCGGGGAACCGGTCTTTGATAAGCTTGATGCGGATCTCGCAAAAGCCCTGATGGGCATCGGCGCGGTGAAAGGTGTCGAGATCGGGGCTGGCTTTCGGTGCGCGAGGCTGAGGGGAAGTGAGATGAATGATGCGTTCCGGATTTCGGACTCTGCTGGGACTGTGGCGCCAGAGACGAACCATGCCGGCGGCATCCTTGGCGGACTTGCGACCGGCGCCCCGATCGTGTGCAGGATCGCTGTCAAGCCGACGCCATCTATTGCCATGCCCCAGAAGACCGTTGATCTGCGGACGATGAGCGAGACAGAGATCACGATAAAAGGACGCCACGACCCGACGATCCCGCCCAGGATGGTTCCGGTTGCCGAGGCGATGGTCGCCATCGTGCTAACAGATCATCTG
>JAUWHQ010000051.1 GCA_030605805.1 Methanosarcinales archaeon
GGTTCCGACACCACATCCCCTGTTATCCCGACGCCTGTTGGCGAAGAGGAAGATGAAGAAGACGTGTCTGTCTGATTCGTTGCACCTTCGTCTGCCGTATTCCAGTCCGGAGGATATGTGCCGCTTCCGCTGCTACTGCTACTGCTCTGATGCCCGGGTTCTGCGCCCGGCTGAAGCAGCCCCTTCACGTACGTATCAATCATCGGATTTCCGCAGCAGACGATGCAGCAGCAGGGTCCGTATTTCTCGACTGACTGCTGGTACTCCTGTGCAAGAGCCGATTTTATCTCATCGGATGGATTCCAGTACGGATTTCCTTCGGAATCAAGCATCCGTGTCGACTCAATCATCCGTGCCATCATCTCCTGGCGTGCCCATGCATTGTTATCATTGAACCAGTCCTTTAGCCCAAGATCGTACTCGTCCTGCACATAGATCGAGTACATCGTATTCCACATCTCGTCGGTTATGATGTCCGGGTTTGTAACCTGCCAGCCCCAGAGGTTTGACATGATCGTAGACATCGATCCTGCACCTGCATAGCCATGCTCCATCATACCCTTGATCCAGAGTTCGTTGTAGTACATCGAACGCAGATCCCTCATCAGGACGTGCTGCAGCGTCTCCAGTTTTGCTCCGCCCGGATTTTTCAGGTTGTTAATATACATATCAGGCGACTCACCTGATACGCTTCGGATCGCCATGCTCAAGCCTCCAAAGAACTCGAAGGTGTGATCGATTCCAAGTACGCTGTGGGAATGCGATGTCCAGCTGAAGACCGCAACCTCGATCCCATCGAGATTCTGCTTGAAGAGATCGACGTACTGCTCGCCCCAGATCGTGTCGCCGTACACATTAGCCATATTCCTGATGTAGAGGTCTGCTATCGTTTCTTCGCTGTTCCATGTGCCGGTTCCGGCGATCGCTGATGTGAGTCCGCCGATACCCCAGACACCCTCGGGAGGTCCGAAGACCCGGATCAAGGAGAGCTCACGCGCCTGTGATTCGGTGTAGGTGCCGTTCTGCTCGATTAGCCAGTTGTATGTCCGCTGCGTGCTCTCGTTTACGAAGTTCCGATGATGCGGGGAATCATCCGCTTCAGAAGCTAAACGAACCGCCTTGTTGATGAGCTCGATCTGGCGGGGCCAGTTCTCCCGGTAGATTCCCGACATCGTGACAACGGCATCGATTCTCGGTCTTCCAAGCTCTTCTGTCGGTATGAGTTTGACATCGTGGATGTTGTTGCTCTTATCCCAGATCGGCTCCACCCCCAGCAGGTAGAGGATCTCTGATTCGAGCACGCCCAGGTCCTTCATCGTATTGGCTGAAAACACGACAAATCCGACCTTCTTCGGATAGCTCTCGTCGGTTCCGTCATAGTAGTTTGAGAGCAACTGGTCGATCAGTTCACATCCGACCTCCCATGCAGCCTTGGTCGGCACGATATTTGGATCGAAGCCATAGAAGTTCCTGCCTGTTGGCAGCACATCCGGGTTTCTGATCGGATCGTTACTCGGTCCGGGCATGATGTATTTTCCTTCGAGCGCATCAAGCGTCTTCGGTATCTCGATTTCGCAGTCCCGGAGGTTATCTGCATACTCGATTGCGAGGTTTAAGAAGTCTGTGAGTGGCGTCTCTTCCGGCTCCTCGCCTGAATCCGTTCTGTGCAGGACGACTGTCGAGTTACCCATTGTCATCACTCCCTCCATGCCATCCGCAAGCGTCCGCCCGGAGATCGTTCCAGTTCCTGATGCGCCACCCGAATCAACAGTTGCGTTCACAATCTCTTGCGCATCCGCCGCATCCCCGAATCCCAGCCACACGTCGATCCCGTCCGGATGCTCTCCCGCGCTCACGTTGGTGTTGTTGCTTCCAATGAACCATGTGCCGCCCATCTCGGGTGTGTAGTATGCCACATCGATTGTGTAATTTCCGGCAGCGAGGTTTGAGAACGTGTAGTTTCCGTTCTCATCAGAGGTCGCCAGCGCAACTACCCCGTTTCCGGGGTCGGTTGCGTTCTCTGACCATCCGAGGACCCGCTCCTGTGCCTCTGTGGGGAGTGTTCCGTTGACAATCACTTCCCAGAGGAGCATTCTCGTCTGGTTCTCGGTGATATTTGCAGTTTCGATGTACTCTCTGAAATCGTACCCAAGAATCGATTGTGTCATGTCCACAAGAGAATCGTCTGAGAGCGTTTTACCCATGATGTGTAAGCCATACGGCATGTATGTCTGCTTGATCTCAAGGAGATAGTCGTGCACCTCCTCAAGAAACTCCTCGAAAACAGTATCATTCGATGCATCGATCTCAGTCAGATTAACTTCCAGATCATAATCGAGATTCAGGTCGCGGCACATATCCATAATCTGCTCTCTGTACTTCTCCTTGAGCGTGCCGTTCTCTTCCTGCTCGTAGAGTGGTATCGTCTGCTCAAGGTTCGAGAGATTCCCGTAGAGCCCTGATGCGACGATAACAGGCGTCAGGTGGTCGATCATGACTGCACTGCCCCGTCTCTTCGCAACGATGCCTTCGCCGACCCCCTCCACCTCATACGGATACACAACAGGCATGTCCTGAATCAGGATTGCGGGCCAGCAGTCCCTCACTGACAAGCCAACGCCTTTTCCGGGCAGCCATTCCTGCGTTCCGTGCCTGCCCATCGAAACGATCGCGTCAGCCCCGTAGACGTGGTTCAGCCAGTAGTAGAACGCGATGTACTGATGCGTCGGTGGAACCGACTGGTCGTGATAGAGCGCAGTCATGTTCTGCTCTGACCCGCGCGATGGTTGCGGCGCAATCAGGATGTTTCCAAGCGTTATCTTCGGAATCACGAGGTATTTGCCGGTTTCGTTCTCATAGACCATGATCCTGCCGGGGGGAGGACCCCACCGCTCCGTAACCTCGTTTTGCTTCTTTTCCGGAAGCTTCTCGAACCATGTCAGGTACTCCTCCTCTGAAACGAGTGCGACATCATAGTTCTCAGCGACATTCTTGATCTGGTCAGGAACCCATACCCCGATATTCCGCCCTTGTGAGAGCACCAGATCCAGGAGTTCCTTATCAGTCGGTATCTCATCGCCGAGCGTATATCCCCGCTCAGAATCGTTCATCGCATGAAGGATGTTTACGATGCTTGGCGCAACATCGAGGTTTGCCGCAGCAAGAGCGCTGCCGTTTCCAACAGAGTGGTGATAGTAGAGGATCGCAACGTTCTTCTCGCTGTTCTCTATGTGGCGCAGGCTGCCCCACGAGAGTGCACGATCGACAGCCCACTCTATTTGATAGTCGATTGGCTCTATGATCTCAACGCCATACGTCGCATTGTACACCCTCCCGCCGACAACGATGAACTCTATCTCGCCTGCAATCTCCATCACCGGGATCTGCATATTGAAGTAACCGTCTTTTCCGGTTGTTTCGTTCTCCCATTCCTCGATTGTCGTGTAGAGTTCGATGCATTTCATGACAGGAACGTTCATCAGTTCAAGATACTCCCGCTTCTTGACCATCACAGTGAGCGGACCCATCCCGAGCCCGAGATCGATCATAACATCGACAGCGGACTCGTTGCCATCCATAAACATCATGGTCAGGTTCTCTTCAAAGAGCAGGAATGGCTGGAATGCC
>JAUWHQ010000150.1 GCA_030605805.1 Methanosarcinales archaeon
ACAACCCGATCAAAAGCGCGTGCAAAATCCTTAAACCGCTCCGAAAGACCGTACTGCGCATATCCGAGGTGGAAATCGCTCGCATGCACAAAGTTCATGTCCGCGTCTTTGGTCACGCGGGCACATTAATATGTCGCCATGTTCCCAGATATGTCCATGGATGCTTATATGCTTCTGGTGCCTCATGCGCAACAGGTGCTTTTCCTCGCAATCGCAATCGACCTGATCTTCGGCGAGATGCCCGCAGCCATCCATCCTGTGGTCCGGATCGGTGCTCTGATACGGCAGATATCCGGGATATGCGAGCGGATGCCCAAGATTCGTCATAGAATATGCGGGCTTGCGCTGACATTGATATGCGTCTCGTGCGCTGCCGTTTTCGGGGTTCTGCTTACCGTTCTTGCTGCGCATCACCATCTCATCGGTCTGTTTGCGATGGCGTATTTCCTGAAGTCAACGTTCTCGATACGATCGCTGATCAGTTCTTCAAACTTGATTTACAGGGATTTATCCACGAACAATTTAGCTGACGCAAGAAAAGACCTGACCTCTCTTGTGAGCAGGGATGCGAGGGAGCTTGACGAGCCCAAAATCGCATCAGCTGCGATCGAATCGACTGCTGAGAACTTTGTGGATAGCATCCTCTCGCCGATACTATACTTTGCATTATTCGGGATTCCCGGCGCTCTTGTGTACAAAGCGATCAATACACTCGATTCAATGGTCGGATACAGAAACAAGCGGTTCAGGGAGATTGGTTTTGTCTCTGCGAAGCTGGATGACATCGTCAACTGGATCCCTGCAAGGCTGTCTGTTTTCTTCATTCTTATGGCGTCCATCCGGTTCAGTCCGGTATCTGCGTTACGGGTCTGTCTGCGTGACCATGCGCTTCCTGCGTCCCCGAACTCAGGGTATCCGATGGCGATGGTTGCGGGTGCTCTCGGTTGCAGGCTTGAGAAGAGAGGGAGTTACGTGCTTGGCAGAGAGTATCCTGACCCTGCGCCGCGAGAGATCGTTCAGGCGAACCGGATCATTCTGATGGCGACGGTTCTCTTTTTAGTGGTGGTTGTGGTGTGCTGCCGGGCTTGCGGGGCGGCGGTCTGTTGAAGACGCGGTACCCCGCCACCTGTGCACCCCCTCTTATGTCCCCGCCCCACCCATTTCCGATAAACTTCCGATGAATTGCCGATAAAACACGATCCCGCCCAGATACGATTGTCACCGAAGCGGGCACGGATGCTTGCATTATAGCTCAACGTTAGTTCAACCTTGAGAACTGCATTTCAACCCCGGGCTCCGCCAGAAAGTTTATGTACTATGACGAATTATTTCTGTACATGAACAGAATTATTTTGTTCAGCAACAACAGGAGGAATCAAAAATGAATATGAAGAAACTTGTCGCGATATGCATCGTGTTCCTCTGCATTGCGGTTATGCCGGCGATTGCGCAGGAGAACAACACAACCGCAAATGGGAACGAAACGAATGTCACGGCAACAGCAACACCTACCATTGAACCGACCGCCGCAGAGACTGCGACGCCCGTGCCAACCGAAGCGAAGTTCCGGGTTGGTCCAACCGTGACGCTGCGCCCGGTAAACGACGTAATTGATAAGTCACAGGACGGGCTTGTTGAACTGTACATGAACAACCCGTCCTTAAATGACGTAACACTGACCGCGGAGGTGCAGATCAGCGTGCCATCCGGGATCCACGTCTATGGGGAAGGTTTTGGATACGGTGCTGCAGCCGGAACAGTCGCTGGAACGTTTACGGTACCACCCGGAACCGTCAGAACGATTCACATCAACATCAAGAGTGAGAAGACTGGCGACTTCACCGTGCACTTCACAGGATTGTACTGGCCCGGTGACGATAAGGATGCTTTCCAGCAGATCTCGCTAACGCACCCGCTCACGGTGAAAGAACCGTCGCCCAAGCCAATGGATCCGGAACCAACCGGTGGAACTGTCGAAACCGGCGCGGATGAGCCAGATGAACTACCACTGCCATCAGGCATCATGTCGGTGATTGCAATCGCAATCGCGTTCGGTGCGCTGATGATCCGAAAGGATTGAGGTGAATCAGGTATCGAAGAAAACAAGAGGGATCGAATATGAATATGAAGAAACTCACTATCGTATGCATTCTATGCCTGTGCCTGGCTGTTATGCCAGCGATAGCGCAGGAGAACAACACAACTGTGAATGAAACGAATGCTACAGTAACGCCCACCATCGAACCAACCGTTATCGAAACTCCGGCGCCCGCACCAACTGAAGCGAAGTTCCGGGTCGGTCCAACAGTGACGCTACGCCCGGTAAACGACGTGATCAATAAATCACAGGATGGACTGATCGAACTGTACATGAACAACCCATCCTTAAACGACGTAACCCTGACTGCTGATGTGCAGATCAGTGTACCCTCCGGGATTCATGTCTATGGAGAAGGGTTTGGGTATGGTGGTGCAGCCGGGACAGTTGCCGGGAAGTTCGAGGTTCCGCCTGGAACGGTCAGGACGATTCACATCAACATCAAGAGCGAGAAGACTGGCGACTTCACTGTGCACTTCACAGGGCTGTACTGGCCCGGTGACGATAAGGATGCGTTCCAGCAGATCTCACTGACGCATCCGCTCACGGTGGAAGAACCGTCGCCTGATCCGACGGATCCGAGACCAACCGGCAACGGTGGAACGAAGGAACTCCCATATACCTACATCATCATCGGGTGTCTGGCAGTGATCGCGATCGCATTCATTGCGATGATGATCAGAAAACCTCCGAAGACAGAGGTAGTGATTGAGGAGGAGTAGAGGGGCGGATGAGAAGAATCAGGGTAGGTATCGGAGGAAACGGAACAGTCCGGATTAAACTGAAGAAGAAGAGGAAGGCTCTGCGTCCGGACACAACAGCGATGCGAGGAGCACGCCCCGCTCCTGCTGATAGAGGGCAGGGGATTTCGCTCTCCCACCCCATCATCAGCCAGATGGAGATCAGGGTGGAGTCCGTATTTCGACCAAAGGAGCCTGATGTAGAGGTGGTTTATGCGCTCACTGGATTTGGCGGAAGCGTTGACCATCTCCACAAGTTCTCTTCAAATGAGGTGGTGGCTCATGCCACTCCGGAGATGATCTCTTATGTTGCCGAAAAGATGGTCGAGCACATCAGGGCTGAGCGTGCCGAGATGCCAAACCTCATCGTGCACGTCCATAGCCACCCGCTGGGTGCGCCGGCTCTGTCTGACGTGGACAAGGAGGCGATGCCAGAGGTTGCTGCACGGATCAGGGCGATTGTTCCGGATGCGACCGTGCTTTTTGGCGTACATGCCGTGGGAAGCGAGGAACGCAGACCGCGGGCACCGCCTGAGCGGGTTTCTGAAAATGCAGTGCGATGGAGCAGCATCACCCGGACGCATGAGGTCGCGTTCTTTGATGAGGATGCGGAGCCGGTAGAGGTGAGGATCGATGGATAGATCAGAGAGCATCGAGAAACTTGCCGGGCTTCTTTCAGCCGATGAGTACGGGGATGTGGTTGCAGAGATGCTTGTCGAGATCCTTGCCGAGGAGCGTAAGCGCAATATCTTTGTCGTCAAGCTTCAGGAGCTTGCAAATGAGCTAAAGGCGATCGATCAGGAGATCAGGCTCACCCCGATGGAGCAAGATGTACTTGATTTCGTGCTCGCAGGGAAACAGCCGCTTAACGCGGGTGAGGTGTCTGATGTGCTGGGTGTGAAGCATCCGAGTCTGCAGCACAGGACTCATGCATCGAGTGTGCTCAATTCGCTTGTATCGAAAGGGGTTCTCGGGAAGATTAAAGTGGGTCGCAGTTATTACTTCACATCACCTGTTGAGGCGGTGATGGAATACCTCAAAAGGCGAGGTGAAGAGCCGGATAGGTGCTCGCCGGTCAGGATCGCAGACGAGACAGGGATGCCGCTTGCTGTGGTGCTTGAGGTGATCGGTGGGCTGCTTGGATAGAGATGAAAATGGAATATAGAAATATAGAGGTGGATAAAAATGGATAAAATGAAAGCAATCACATGGATATTGGTTCTTACCGGTCTGCTGCTTGCAGCAATGCCAGCATCTGCAGGACTTTCCGGATGGCAGTACCAGCAAGAGATCACGATTCAGGAAAACTCTGGCAAGACGCTCCATGATTATCAGGTTCTGGTGGAGCTGGCTGGCAGCGATTTTCCGGGAGAGGCGCAGCCGGATGGCGATGACATCAGATTCACGGATGTGGACGGGCGTGAATTGAGTTACTGGACCTGCGAGTTCGATGCGGGGTCAAAGCGAGCGAGGATTTGGGTGAAGGTGCCTCTGATTCAGGCGAACGGTGAGGCGAAGGTTATGATGTGGTATGGGAATCCGAGCGCGGAGAGTGCGAGTGATGGCGATGCGGTGTTTGAGTTTTTTGATGATTTCTCTGGGTTAAGTTTGAACACAAATAAATGGGATATAACGGGTTCACCATATATAGATTCTAGTTGGTTACACGCATCTGGGGGACAATCACTGTTATCCACTAGCCCAGTTGCAGGACCCTATGTATTAGAGGCGAAATGTAAACAAGTTACTATGCCCGCTGGTAGGATGGGAAAAGCAATCGGAGATGGTTATGTTATATATTATGATGATACAAAAAATATGCTGCAATCATATTTTCACAACCATGGCGGGAATTACTGGAGAGAAGTTGAAGTCGCTGGTGGAAGCACTCATTATTATAATGTTCCAATAATAGAAAATGCTGTTACAACATATAGTCTAAAAATATATTCAGATGGTGTGGTTTTTAGAACTTATAGAGATGGTTCATTAATAACATCTAGAGAGCTAACAAACTATTTTGTAACTAGCGGAAAAATCGGTATTGGCGTTTATGAAAGTGGCGAATATCTTTTCGACGATGTCAGAGTCCGCAAATATACCTCTATTGAGCCCACCATAACCATTGGAAAGGAACTTCCCACTATATACACTACTATCTCTATCATCAAATCCCCATCCCCCCACTCCATCCGCCAGTTCCAGGAAACCACCATCACCCTATCCATCAAAAACTCAGGCACCACAGACGCAACCGACATCGAGATCACGGATGCGATCCACCCCAGTTTCGATCTCGTAAGCGGCGACTTCCCGAACCCGAAGCGCTACGACCTGATCCGACCCGGCGAGACAAGAGACCTCCAGTACACAATCTCCGCAAAGGAGAGCGGCACCTTCACGCTTGACCCGGCCACCGTAACTTATGCAGACGAGGACGGAAACATCCAGGAGGCAACATCAGAACCCGCATCCATCAAAGTCATCCCGTCCACAGAGGGCGGCACTGCTGGCGGCACATCCCACACCCCATCCGTCTCGACCGCGAGCGTGCAGCTTCACGGCGAGAAGACCAATGTCGTGCTCGGCGAGGACATCCTGCTGAAACTCTCGGCTGTGAACCTGATCACCAAACCAACGATGCATGTGCAGGTCATAATCATCCCGCCGTCTGGTATGAGCGTCACCTCGTCTGCTTTTGCCAAATCCGGAGCCGGGCAGTACACGACCACTTACGAACTTGAGCCTGGAACTGGCAAGGATATTGAGGTTGCGATACGGTCGAATCAGGTCGGCGATTTCGATGTGAACGGCAGGATCATCTACTATTTCGGCGATGATCGTGAAGATGCCGAGGATCATACACTTATTCTACCGATCAATGTTCGAGCAGAAGCAGAGCCGGGCGCAGAGCGGACGCAAAGCCCATCAGAATCAGAGAGATCGAGTACGCCCGGATTTGAAGCGGTGTTTGCGGCGGTGGGGGTGTTGCTTGTAGCATTATTGACCAAAAGAAGAAGGGTAGATTAAGATAATGAATTTGCTTGAGGAAAGCGAGAAAACAGAGATAACCTACGGCGCAAATGATCCCGGCGGAGTCGCTTCAATAAAAATATTGCTCGATGGAACAACACTCGAATCCCAGAACCGAGCAGGAACGTACACTGTAACAACAAGCCCCCTCCCGGTGGGCAGGCACACAATCAGAGTCGAAGCAACCGATTCAAAATCAAATTCCGGCTTCGAAGAACTCCTGCTAACCGTCGAGCGAGCCGGACCAAGCGTCTATTTCGGAACCACAAGAACCATGATCAAGAAAGGCGAGGATGCAATCTTCACGCTATCAGCGGTCAACCCGATCGGAAACCCATCCATGACCGTCCAGCTAATCTTGAAGCCGCCATCCGGTGTCTCGGTTACCAGCAGTTCATTCGCGAAAGCCGGGTCCGGAATCTACACATGCACCCAAGTAATCGAATCCGGCGACAATGTGCGGTCAATCGAGGTGCGACTCACCGGCAACCAGATCGGGACGCATGAAATCGCAAGCGAGGTGTACTACCAGTTTGAGGGCAGTTCAAAGTCCCCGACGCGATACGAGACGCTCACGCTGATTGTGGAGCCGGAG
>JAUWHQ010000222.1 GCA_030605805.1 Methanosarcinales archaeon
ATCCATATCCACTACCCTTTCTTCGCCGTCTTCTTCCCCTTCCGCTTCTCAGTCACCCCATACATCATCGCGCCGTCTCTGCACGCAGTAACACACGCGGGAATGATCCGCTCCGAATCCACGCAGAGCGTGCACTTGTGTGCGACCCCATCAGAGCCGACATAGATATGTCCTGCAGGACACGCCTCCTCGCACGCACCGCATCCGGTGCACAACTCGGAATCGACCACCAGAATTCCTGACTCGTCCTTTATCGCATCTACCTCGCACGCTGCGGCACACTTCGCCTTGTCAGGCAGGCAGTGCAGACAGAGCACCGGAACCCGCTTTTCAGAGAGGCGTATCCTTGCGATTCCATGCTCTTTCTCACATGCGAGGACACAATCGCCACATTCCGTACACTTGATAAGATTGACCGTCTGTGAGTATCTGAACGATTCGATAGAGAGCGCATCTGTAACCTTTGCAAGAAGCTCATCGAATTCGCTCTCATTCAGATTCGGGATCGATAGATCAGCATTTGGCTGGTACCCAGGGGATAGTGTTATTGTTGTTATGTGCGGCGCAAAATTCTTGAGCGCGGAGAGCATCTGCGCTTCCAGATAATATTTAACACCGGCAAATATAGCAAGATCGTGCTGCCCTTCGCCGCGGATTCCAGTCCATTCGGGACGCTCCAGAAGGTTAGTGATCTCGACTGCACCCAGGACCCGGTCGGGACTCCATCCATCCGCAAGAATCGCGCCTGCGATGTGCGCAGTTGCAACGGTTGGAATGTCCATCTCCTCTGCAAGGGATCTCATCCAGTCGAGATGCGCTATATCGCTTCCGATTATTAACACCGGGCGCATGGCTTTCTTTATCGCGTTTGCTATTATTCCGGAAGATGCAACCTTCCCGACATGGGGACCCGGCACATTGGCAGACTGATATGATCTCATGCTGACGCACCCCCCTCAGCTGGTTCAATCCTGCTCGGATCACCGATGGCTTTTCTTGGCTCCCATCCCGCTTCCTTCAGATGTTCCATGATCTCGCCCTTGATCGTGATCGGGATATCAGCCTCCTTTCTTATGAAGAGGTGCAGGTCTGGCGGAAGCGTTCCCATGTACTTCTTGTAGAGATCCACGTAATTAAAGAGTTTGATCTGTCGTCCTTTTGCATTATCGCTCGGTCTGATGCAGAACTTCGCAATTGCAACGATCGCCTCCTCCATCGTCTCCGCGGGATACAAGAGGTGTTCTGGCGCAGGTTCCCCTGGTACGACCTCTTTTGCTTTTTTGTCGTAGAGTTCCCACTCACTTAACTCCTTGTTGCTCAGTAATGCCCTTCTGTACTTTGATCCATGCGGACCAACGATCACAGGAACGCCCCATCGATTGGTACCTGTGCCGATGGATGCTGCTTTCTGGCTCATAGCACCCCACGCGACGCCACAGGCTCCAACCTTGTTTAAGATATAATCAGCGATCTCTTCGAAGTTCCCTCGAAGCGGGATGCGGGCAAAGATTGCTGCGACCTTGATTGCTGCGCCGATGATATGGGCGTTTGCAACGCACGAGCCGATGTTGACAACCCCTCCTGCATCAAATGCGCCAGGATATTTTTCGTAGAGCGTCTGCCCGTCCTCGCAGCGGTACATCGCCATCGCCATAGCAGAGCAGCCTGTTGCGACCACGATGTATTTGCGTTTTGCAAACTCTTCAGCAATCTTCGCAACTTCCACCTCGCCATTCGGGAAGTTGCTGCATCCGACAAGCGCAACGATTCCCGGAATCTCTCCGAGAACGAGCGGAGCGCCCACCTTCCGAACCTCGGTATCGAGCACGGGACCTCTTCCTGCCCGCATGGTGTAGGTCTCGCCGAATGCGATATCCTGCGCTGCTTTCACGATCATGCTGATGACCGGAATGTCTCTTTCGCATTCGGATTCGCATCGTCCGCAACTCATACATGGACTGAACAGATCAGACAATTTGTTAAGATCGCCTTTCTTTGCAGCAACCATCGCCTCGCGGACTGGAAGACTGTGCGGACATGCCCGGTCGCACCATCCACATTCAGTACATGTCCCCGCGTGTTCCACGACCTCCTCTTCAGTCGGAAGGTGTTTGAGCTGATCTCGCTTCGGTTTGATCTCAAGAGCGATCTTTGTGATCACCTCCGCTGCCTTGAGCGGATCTGATATCAGAACCCCTGGCGCGCCGTTCAGAAGATCAGAGACGACATCGTCGGGATTGCGATTCGTGACATCGGGAAGATTGTAGCAGATCTTATCGGTTGTCAGGATCAGTGGAGCGCCCGTCTTCTGCGCCTGCTCCAGAAGATCAGTTCTGACGCACTGCTCATCCAGAACAAGAACATCCGCGATCCCTGACCGCACAAAGAAGTGTTGCATGGATAATGGACCGATGACCTTTGCAGATGCGCGGTACCTGCTTGTCTCAATCGCTGTGCAGCAGATTCCGCAGACCTCCATCTTGTCGGCGAGACCATGCTCCTCGATGTAATCGATCGTTGCGACGCTCACAGCCGGGTAATGCCCGATGAAGACGATGATAGGCTTTGTCCGGTCAACCGCGCCGAATCCGAACTCAACGAGCGCGGCGTCAGGGTCGCCCTTTGGAAAATCGAATCCAGCGATCTGCGCGATATCGGCAACCTCCTTTGCAAGGTTATCGATCATCGAGATGTGCAGCGCCTTTGACTCAAAATCGATGTACGACCCTTCCTGCCCGGTGTGCGCAGATGAGAGCGCGTGTACGAGTTGCTGATTCACGTACCCAAGCACATCTTCGAGGTCGCCTAATGTCTTTGGTATCGTGCCGACGACGGTTCTGATGATCGGAGCCTCGACATCGATGTACGGACCAAGATCGATCGGGTGATCCCTGCCGTGCCATCTGATTAACTCGTGCAACACATGGTTTGCGTGCCCCGCGTGCGCGGCAGTTCCGATGCAGCACGCGATCAGGACCATGCGCGCCTGCTGCGCTTCGATACCGATTCCGCACGCGCCCTTGCGGTCACCAGTGAGATCGCACTTTCCGTACGTGCAGAGACAGCACATGTCACATATCGGCGCGTAAGATGGCGGAAAGTCCTTAAGCAGGCGGTGATCCCAATTTCGAAGCGAGAGAATTCCGGGTTTTGGCGTGGGACCCATCGGCTCCCATTCTTCTTCGGCAAGTTCCTCCTCGGTGGTGATCTTGCCGATGTTGATCACCACATTCTCCATGCCATCGAGTATGAAGCGTCCGTCTTTGATCATGATTAGTCCTCGTTTTGGATTTCTTTGATAGGGGTGGCTGATCGGATAAATATGTTTGTGTGGTTGCCACAAAGTAGAGGAAGGAACACTCTTCTGGTACCCTCCCTCGAACTTCTTTATATTTTGCACAAACTTTATAAAGAGAAAGAACTAATGTATATCCTGGTGGATATTAATGAAAGAGCTATCAATACAAGTGATGGGTGAACGGGAACACGAAATATCAGAGCTGCTACAGAGTCTCGAATTACCAAAGATCGTGTCGAAGACTGTCGCATGTCTCGCCAGCACAACCGAGATGACATCCAGACAGCTTGAGGCGGCAGCTGGCATCAGGCAGCCTGAAGTCAGCGCTGCTATGCGGGTGCTGCGCAAGAAGGACTGGGTTGTCGAACGCGAAGAGAAGAAGAAGCTGGGCAAGGGAAGACCGGTCAAGGTATATCGGCTCAATGTCCCGCTTCGTGAAATCGTCGAAACGCTCGAAGAAGAACAAATAGCATCCAAGAACGAGTTGATGGATGATCTCGAGCGCCTGCGAAAGCTCGCATGACCTTGGGACCGTAGGGTAGCTTGGTCCATCCTGCCAGGTCGGGGATCTGGCGACCGGCGTTCAAATCGCCGCGGTCCCATTTTGGGGCGTGGAGGGTTATGGATTGCAGAGATAGAGGTTGCACAGGGACATGACTGCCCCCGATCACGAGACTTGCTCCGAAAGTAAGTCGCCACAACCACTTACAATAAACCTCTATGTCGTATGACAGCACCTCTCCTATTCCTGTATTTGACGAACGTAGCAGTGTAAATCAAACATAGTGGTTTGCTCCGCCCGACCCTGACCCGAATTCACCGCACAAATGAAGTATTGGGTGGTCGGTTGGGCATCGGGCAGCCGAGCGGTTTTAGTAGCTGGTAACAACGAACGCAGGCG
>JAUWHQ010000239.1 GCA_030605805.1 Methanosarcinales archaeon
TCGTCGCAAGCTTTCCATTTTAGGCGGTATCTTTTGGAAGCGTCACCATCCACGCGTCTGCAGAATATCCTTATCAGAGAGCGTGCTGATGTCGATCCCTTTCATCTGGGCGCCAAGCCCCTTCGAGATCTCGGCAAGAACGTCGGGCTTGTCATAGTTGTTGACAGCCGCAACGATTGCACTCGCCATCTTTTCCGGATTTTCAGCCGTAAAAATCGCCGAACCGACAAAGACGCCATCCACACCAAGATACATCATCAGCGCGGCGTCAGCAGGGGTCGCAACGCCTCCTGCCGCAAAGTTTACCACAGGCAGACGCTCCAGTTTCGCTGTCTCCAGAACCAGTTCGAAAGGTGCCTCGATCTCCCGTGCTACCAGACGCAGTTCCTCTTCGTTCTTACCCTTCAGTGACCTGATGCTGCCCATGATCATCTTTGTATGCCTGACCGCCTCCCGCACGTCTCCTGTGCCTGCTTCGCCTTTTGTCCTGATCATCGCAGCCCCCTCTGCGATGCGCCGCAGCGCCTCACCAAGATCCCGTGCGCCGCAGACAAAAGGCACCGTAAATACGGTCTTATCGATGTGAACCCCATCAGCCGGCGTCAGCACCTCTGACTCATCGATCATGTCCGCACCGAGTGCCTCAAGAATCCGTGCTTCCATGACGTGCCCGATACGGGCTTTCGCCATCACAGGAATCGTTACCGAATCAATGATCTCACTGGTGATCTGCGGGTCAGCCATCCTTGCCACGCCGCCCTGTTTCCTGATCTCGGATGGGACCGCGTGAAGCGCCATCACCGCGACTGCGCCCGCATTCTCTGCGAGGACCGCCTGCTCCGGAGTGGTCACATCCATGATGACGCCGCCTTTCTGCATGGCGGCAAATCCCCGTTTTAACAGTTCGGTGCCGTGTCTGAGTTCGCTCAATTCCATTGTGTGATCACCTCAAGAAGTATAGGTCATATAATTTTCGCTCTTGTTCTCGAAACGCTCCTCGATCTTGTCGATCAGACCAAGCAACCGCTCCTCGAGTTCGCCGAATGTCAGTTCATTGCTGTGGACGCTGATCTCGACATCGCCCACCGATACTGTAATTCCGTTGTCCAGTTGCTCCGTTGATCCGGATCTGCCGGGCAACCCGATTTCTTCGCCTTCGTTGCACAAATTGATCACCGTTTTTGATAACTGTTACATCACCCGATTTATGAATCAGAGATGCGCAAGATACATTAAGCTTTTCCGATCATGATCATCCGACCATCCATGTCATCCGGATCATCCTGCTCATCGGTTCGCATCAAGGATCAGATCAATGATTCTCCTGGTGCTGCACAGCCTGCCCGAGTTCGTCTCCTCGACCCGGACCACATCGGTGTCAAACCCCAGGTTCGCCAGTTCCTTCTTCAGATTCCCGATGTCAAAATACTGATCAAACCCGAGCGCTATGATATCTGGCATGATTTCGTGAAGCGGTTCAAATATGTCGGTTTCGCTACCGAGAACCGCATGATCTACGATATTTAGTGCCTGCACCATCTCAAGGCGGTGTTCATCGGTAAGTATCGGCTTTGGTTTGTGTTTTATCATGCTTGCCCGTGCAACGATGACATAAAGCTCATCACCGAGAGCAGCGGCATGCGTTAGATAAAAGAGATGTCCTGGGTGCAGGATATCGAACGTTCCTGTTGCAAGTATTCGGGTCATGTCTCTGCTTCCTGATTACCCTTCACCAAGCTTTTGCTTTTTGGATGCGAGCCTGGCGGGGCTTACCAAGCCACCTCCCCACTATTTAAATCTACCCATCTTTAGCATAAGGCATTGAATAATATTTGTACTATCTCACCGTGTCACTAATATATCTCGAATTATCCCTGCATCCTGCGTGGAATGGTTCACGGGGGATGGTACGATGTACTTTGGTGACAACAAACATATAAAACATTGTCAAAGAACATTTGGCAACCCATACAACGACATCGAATCCGAATTCGCAGGTCCGGACTCTCATGAGGAATATCCCCTAACGCTCGAATCGGGCAGATGGCTCAAACCGCAAGAGGGATCACAGCCTGCTCCGCACCGCAGCCACGAGGAGCGGTAGCGTGATGGTTGCATCCGCATATACCGTGACTGCTTTTGCGTTTTCGTTGATTTTTCCCCATGATTTTGCCTCATCAAGCGTCGCACCTGAAAGTCCGCCGGATTCGGGGCGGTCCGTCGTCAACTGGATCGCATAGTCAAATCCCTTCGATGTCATGAGCGTTCCCTGCAGAATAAAGTTCTTTGGCACGCCGCCTCCGATGAAGACCGCGCCGGACTGCTCGGCGTCGAAGCAGATGTCAAGGAACTCGTGGACGTCCGCGAAGACATCGACATTCAGCTGGTTTGTCTGCCGGTATAGCCACGCATGAAGCCCGATCATCGAATCCTGGACCGCGGGGCAGAATACCGGGACATTACATTCATAAGCTGCCCGCAGGATCGAATTCGGATCGTTTAGTGACCTGCCGATATCTGAGAGCATCTGCCTGATCGAGATGCGGTCGCCCATACCTTCGAATACGGCGAGCAGGTGCTCTTCCAGCCGGGTAAAGTGGAGTTCGGGTATGAACACATCGTATATCCGGTCGATCTGCTCGCGGTACAGCGCATTGTCATCGACAACGTTGCTGCCCTTGTAATGGGGCAGTCCAAGCGATTCAATGATGTCATGCACGAGATTTGCGCCTGTCGAGACGAGAACATCGATATGCCCGTCCCGGATCAAGCCTGATACGATGTTTCTCATGCCGGCTGGCACCATCGCACCGGCAAGTCCGAAGAACTTTGTGGTCGCGCCGCTTTTGAGCATCTCTTCATAGATATCACAGGCTTGCGCAAGCCTTCCTGCACCAAATCCGCACCCTCCAAGCGCGCTGACAAGGTCGTCAACCTGCATCGCGGGGGTGATCTCTGCCTGCACAACCGGATCGTTTAGCTGCGTATCATTGCCGTGTGTTGGGTTGCTGTGTTCCGAGTTCATCCATCCCACATAACAGTAGCACAAACCATAAATGCTACTTCATCCAAACTAAAAATGTTGTATGAAATATAACTCACACAAACATCCGCAGGAGCGATTAACCATGAACAAATTCACAGCAGTATTCGAACGAGATGGAAACTGGTGGATCGGCTATGTTGAAGAACTGCCAGGCGCAAATACACAGGGTAGAACACTGGAAGAAGCACGCGAAAACCTGAAAGAGGCTGTAGTAATGGTCATCAAAGCAAACAGAGAACTGGCGCAACTTGAAGTTGTAGGCTCAGATGCAATTAGAGAAGAGTTGCTGGTGGCGACATGAATGAAGCGTCGTGCACTGCTGAAACATTTGAAGCGACACGGTTGCAGATTTTTGCGAGAAGGTGGCAATCATTCGATTTATTTCAATCCCGCAGGCAGAGAAACATCATCAGTGCCACGCCACACCGAAATCGCTGATAAATTGGCACAGAAAATCTGTAAAGATCTTAACATCCCTCCACCGTGGTGATATAGTTTAAGTGGGACTATTGAATAGTGAAATATATATACATACACACAATATTATATACTACTATTGTATAAGCTGCGCCCCCCCCACATCCGCCGTGCACATCCTATCGCACGACCTCCGAGCCCACGAATGTTCCCGAAATCATTCAGGGGCGGTAGGCGGGGGCTGGATTATAAAATTGTTTAAAAATTAAGTTGCTGAGACAGTAGTGCAGCGGTGTGGCGCATCATGGCAGGGAGATGAAACATATCGATGAAACATATATATCAAACGAATCCGAGAGAGTGACATGATGGATACCACGACCAGAGAATGGAGGGACGTGCCGCCAGAGGATATAACATCAGAACCAGGATGGGACACCGGGTGGGAGCTGGTGCATGTGAATGTTGTTAAAGTTACAGTGCGGGATAAGTCGCAGATGAATATGGAACATTCCATGACAACATGACAAAGGAACTCAAATACTGCACAAGAAGTACGAAAGATCTGCTGATCGATATGAAAGACACGTCCGAGTTGATGCTTGATCTTGCATACTCGGCTGTGATCTATGACGACCGGGAGATCGCAATGGAGGTCATCCGCCTCGAAGAGAAGATGGATACCCTCGATTACTACATGCGGATATCAACGATGTTAAGCGCTCGCAGGCTCGATGAGGCAGAGGCGCTCGCAGGCGTGCTGCAGGCTGGCGCAGCAGCCGAGAACATCTCGAATGCCGCAGGCGACATCGCGAAGATCGCGCTCCTTGATCTCGGGATACCGCTCGAACTGAAGCTTGACCTGCGGGGGGCTGAGGAGACGGTCACCAGGGCGACGGTCAGCGCAGAGTCGCCGATGGCTGGGCGCACGCTTGGCGCGATCGAACTTGAGACCGAGACCGGTATGTGGGTGATCGCAATCAGGCGGGACCGGAGCTGGATATACGATCCTGACCACAGCACCAGAATCAGGGCGGATGACGTGGTCTTTGCACGCGGGCACGACGAGGGCGTACCTCTATTCATTGAGCGTGCGACCTGCGAAAAGTATCAGCGAGCCACATTCGAGCTCAAGCGTGTGCTTGCCGATCTCGATCGGGCTGTTGACCTGATCGTCGAGATGAAGAACATGTCAGAACTTGCTGTCGGGCTTGCGTACTCCGCGATGCTCTTTTACAACAAGGACATCGCCGAGGAAGTGAGCTACATCGAGGATAAGATGGATGGCATGAAATACGAACTTCAGCACTGGGTGCTTGAATCAGCAAAGCATATCGACGAGGTAGATCAGCTCCGCGGGCTTCTGCATCTTGCAAATGCTTCGGAAGCGATCTCTGATGCCGCTTATGATATCGCCGACGTGGTGTTGCGGGATATCGAGTTACATCCGATTATGGCGATTGCCGTGCGTGAGTCTGACGAGGTGGTCACCAAACGGGAAATTTTGTCAGGTTCGGCGGTCGCTGAAAAGTCACTCGGCGAGTTAAAGCTCGAAACTGAGACCGGGATGCATATAATGGCGGTTAAACGTAAGGACAGGTGGGTATACAGTCCGGGCGCAAGAACGGTGCTGTATGCAGGCGATATACTCATTGCAAGAGGTACGACCAGCGGAGAGGAACTGCTCACCCGGATGTGTTCGTGATTGTGCCATTTGAAGCAGGGTCACGCATTCGTTCCTGAGTTAGCACAATGGATGTGACCGCAAAAATCAGACCTGCCACAATCTGGGTCTAATCGAGATGCACGCATCTCCTGCACGCTCCAGACACAACGATCACTGATACCCGCGGACACCCGAGTTTCTCCATGATCAATCGCTCGATCGCATGCTGGCGAGCAGCCTCATCGATGATCATAACATCGCTGCAACATGCACGGATGACCTCGCCCGGATCGGGCACCTCCTGCCCTCCGGTCATCGCCGAGACCCTGTTCTGCAGAACGATCACCAGAACGTCCCGTCCCTTATATTCCGCATCGATCAGCGCCTGCAACCCTGAATGCACGAGCCCATAGTCTCCTATGACCGCGATGCTCTTTCCCGGCATCCCTGAAGCGATCCCGATCGCACCACCGAGCGAATAAGCGAGATCCACGACTCCCGCCGGCGCTGTTCGTATCGAGCAGCCCATATCTCCGGCGATCAGTATACCCTTCTCCTTCTTGATACTCCTTATCGCCTCGTAGACCGGTATGAACGGGCAGTCATCGCAGATGCTGCGCGTGAACCCGCGACTTTCGAGAGTTTCCGGAGTCGTGTCCGGCGCAATATCATCGTCGTCGATCTTTTCGATAGCAAAGAGGATATCCTCTTTGCTTATACCCCCATACGGGAAATGTCCTGACCGCCTGCCAAGGATCTTGCGGGATTGCGGTTGCAACTGCCGTTCGATCACAGGAGCAGTCTCCTCGATGACGAGAACGCGCCGATCGCCGATAAAATCCCTGATCAACTTCAATGGCAGCGGACTTACAAACGAGAGCGAAAGATGCGGAATCCCGGGTCCCTTCCGGCGCATGATCGATTCAATGAGCGTTGATGCATAGCCTGACGAGATGATGCACGCTTCAGCGTCTCCCTCCCCGCCCTCTCTGCCATCTCCTCCGGTGCATCGATTGAGATGCGAGGTTTCGGACAGGTTCTCCATCAGAGGATACGTATCTCTGTGAAACAACTGATACCTGCCATGCATCGAGTATTCCCAGATCGATCTGTCGAATAAATGCACTTCCGGCTCGTTTCGTTCCCGATCTTCCCTGGCTGTGCATGCACATTCCGATTGGAGCAGCGGATCCGTTACCCGGACGATCACAGGCGTGTGCACCGTTTCACTGATGCGATATGCCTCAAAGATAGTGTCATAGAGATTGCCAGGGTTCGGGTCGAGCACCGGCACCTCCGCAAGCAAGCCCCAGTACCTCGAGTCCTGCTCGTTCTGGGATGCGGCTGCCATGGGGTCGTCTCCCGCGATCACAACGACCCCTGCGCCGGTGGTGTGCGTACTTGCTGTTATGAGCGGGTCTGCAAGAATATTCATCCCGACATGCTTCACGATCACCATTGACCGGCTGCCACACGCGGAGGCTCCGAGCGCGATCTCCATTGCGACTTTCTCGTTGATGCACCACTCAGCATCCGCCTCTGATATCAGATGCTCTGCAAGTTCGGTGATCGGGTAGCCTGGCACGCAGGTGATGCG
>JAUWHQ010000097.1 GCA_030605805.1 Methanosarcinales archaeon
TGCGGTCTGCGACGGCGAGGACGTCCTGATCGGTGCGATCATGGAGCACATCGAGGAGGCAGGAATCCACTCGGGCGACTCAGCCTGCGTGATCCCGCCGCAGTCACTCTCTGATGATGTGCTGAATACTGTTCGTGATTACGTGAAGTGGATTGCGCTCGCCCTAAATGTACGCGGCTTGATGAACATCCAGCTTGCGGTCAAGGACGGCATCGTATATGTGCTTGAGGCGAACCCAAGATCATCCCGCACGATACCGTTTGTCTCAAAGGCGGTAGGGATTTCGCTCGCAAAGATCGCGGCAAAGGTGATCGTCGGAAGAACGCTTCAGGAACTCGGATACGTGAATGAGCCTGTGCCCGGTTGTGTCTCAGTGAAAGAAGTCCTCCTGCCGTTTGACAAGCTGCCCGGGGCAGACCCGATACTTGGTCCTGAGATGCGATCCACTGGCGAGGTGATGGGCATCGACACCGACTTCGGGACTGCTTACTACAAGGCACAGCTTGCAGCAGATAACCGGCTTCCGGTAGAGGGCACGGTCTTTCTCTCGATTCGGGATGAGGACAAGGCGGAGATTCTGAATGTTGCACGGAAGCTTCGCAGTTCCGGGCTGTGCCTCATTGGAACAGAGGGGACTGTAACGCATCTGCGTGATCATGACATTGCTGCGATACCGATCAAAAAGGTCAGCGAGGGCAGCCCGAACGTGGTTGACCTGATCAGGGCTGGCAAGGTCGATCTGATCATCAACACCCCAAGAAGCAAGCAGGGGCGACGCGATGGATATGAGATCAGGCGTGCTGCCGTCGATTTCGGTGTGCCGTACATCACCACGGTTCAGGCTGCGATGGCGGCAGGGGATGCGGTGTTGGTGGCTGATAGGCGCGGGGAGGTCGGGGTTGCGGCGGTGCGGGGGTACCATGAAGGAAACTAAAGAGGATAAGTATCGAAAGGCTGCGGTGGCTTCTCCGGATTCTTCTCTGTTATTGGTCGGTCACACACCTAAGTGATAAACTGATGTGAACTGCTACCCCGAGATTATTTCGCCCTATGAAGATGCCCCCAGTTCAGATGGTGGGCGAAGCCATGAGAAGAGTCCAGAGAGCCATAAAAAGTCTCCACACATCTCGATCCCGCGGCGCGTTGAAACGATGCAGGCAATTGCACACGCATGTAGCAACGAAGCTATTACACTGATTTTCCACCCACAACTCATTTGGGCAGGTTCAAAGCGAGACACCTGGGCGCTTATGCCGCCATATCTCACACCGCCCCGGTCTGGCTTACGCGATGATCAGCGTGCCCCTTCCCGTAGAGGAACTTTCCTCGCCCCTTCCTGCCCGCAATCTCGCCATCATACACGACCTCTCCGCGGGATAACACCATCTCCGGAAATATCCCCTCTTTCCCCTCAAACGGAGTCCATCCGGCTTTACTGTGGAGCTCTTCGCCTTTTATCTCCCGGAGGTTCCTCGTATCAACAATAACAAGGTCTGCATCGCACCCTTCCGCAATCCTGCCCTTCCCGGCAAGTCCGAAGACCGAAGCAGGCTTCGCAGTCATTGCTTCGATCACCCGCCAGAGCGGAATCAGATTTTGCTTTGCAGCGTGAAGCATCAGCGGAAGCATCGTCTCGACGCCAGGAACGCCTGCGGGCGCATCCCAGATGTCAGCCATCTTCTCCCCTTCGGTATGCGGTGCATGATCGGACGCTATGATATCGATGGTGCTGTCATTGAGCGCGTTCCAGAGGTGCTGCAGGCAGCGTTTCCGAAGCGGCGGGTTCATCTTCCCGAACGTGCCGAGACGCTCCCAGTCGCTGTGCTGAAGGAGGAGATGGTGCGGCGCAACCTCGCATGTGAACGGAACCTCTTTCTGCCCGTATTTCATCCGCCTGATCACGCCGACACCTTCTCTCGTGCTCAGGTGGCAGATATGCGTCTTTACCGGGACTCCTTCCTGCGCCCCCCGCGTCTCCTGCATCTCAAGCACCTGCTCGATCGCGATCGCCTCGCAGATGTTGGGGCGGGCGCGTGAATATACCTCAGGGCGGCGTATCCTGCGCAATTCTTCAGTGAAATGTCTGCACAGCTCCCCGTTCTCTGCATGAATACATGAGATTGCCCCGAGTTCTGCAATCGACTTCAACAAGCCATCGAGATCCTTTTCATCGACTGCAAGTTCCCCATCTGCCATAAAGATCTCTCCGAAAGCGATCACGCCGAGATCCCACAGTTCCTGCAGGTTCGATGAGGGGGTGCCGCCGCCGTTGATCCCGAAATCAATGATCGACTTACGTTTTGCAGACCCGAGCTTGAGTTTGAACGATTTTTTATCGAGTGTCGGCGGCACTGTATTCGGATGGTCGATGACCGTCGTCACCCCGCCGGCAGCGGCAGCGCACGAGCCAGTGTACCAGTCCTCCTTGTGCGTGAGCCCCGGATCCCGGAAATGGACATGGACGTCGATTACGCCTGGAAGCGTCAATGCTCCGCGGGCATCGATCACGCTCCCGTCACCTGAGATGTTCTTTCCGATTTTTTCGATCTTTCCATCGGTTATTGCGATATCAACGCCATGGAGTTTGCGATCCAGGAGTATTCGCGTATTTTTGATGATCGTGTCTGGCATGGGATTTAACTTCCGCAGTCCTGCCAAAGAATGTATCGGTTGATGCACAGTTGGAGAGCCGTAGCTGGAATCGCGGGGTGGGATGGATGATGTGATCGCCTGCTTTTCAGAAGATAACGAACCGGATCTGGCTCTGAGATTCTAAAGTGTGAGCGGTTGGATTTTTGCCGCGACTCAAAGCGCGTGGTTGAGCGTACTATGGTGGTGGACGCGTCTGTTATGTGATCAGGCAGAGGAAAGTGGATGCAATCCGGTACGTGCGCCGGTGGCGGTTATGTTTTCTGTGAGCGGGGTTTCGATGATGAATATGTTCGCGCGTCCTCGTGTTTGAGACACCGGCGACAAACACAAGTGTTCACAAATATCTATGAGCAAACTCTTTCAAATTCAAAACCTCAAAGTCCACCGCCTTCGGGATATCCCCTGCCTCAGTCAGCATCACATCAGAATCAGAGAGTGCAGTTGCTGTTATCGGACAATCCGGAAGATCTTTTATCTTTTCGTAGACCTCAAGAGCGACTGGTAAGGTATCGAGTGTGAAAATAGGCTTTATATCTATTTCAGATGAAAGAATGCTCTTCATTCCAACATAGAACCTTTCTTCTGACTTTTTATCATTTGCCATGAATCTGCTCGCTTTTCCAAACAATTCGAAGAGAGATAATTCGTTCATCACAAAAGAATGGCCTGACGAGAACAATCGTTCAAGCAGATCATCCGGAAGGTCGATTTCAATCCCAACAACGGGCAGGAGATAGGTTGTATCCAGAAAAACCCTCATCGACTAGCCACTTCCTCTGCAAGTTCACGTCTCTCCTTTTCGAACTCATCAATTGTTGTTTTACCAAACTTTGGCAGTTTAATCGCAGTCAAAAGGTCTGGAACCGGTTCAATGATCAATCGCGATACTTCCACCCGATATATAACTGTACTGCCAACTTTCAAATGAAGTCGGTCTCGTATTCGTTTTGGGGGAAGAAGTTCTCCTTTTGTACCAACGACGCCTTTTACGATCATATTGTCATCACCGAAAAATAGTTTATATTCGGATATTAATTAGTTTTTCGGTACTTGTGGAAGTCAAGTTATCTGTTGTTGGATCAATGCTTTTGGCACAATCCTTGCGCTGTGTGGGCATGCGGCTACCCGGGCGGTGGGGCGGTCTTCGGATACTGGCGGGCTCGATCATTACGAGTGAGGGTGGGTCTGGATGGAGGTTGTGCCGCCCGGGGATGATTCGTTATCGAGATGGATTGTGGGGCGATGGCAGCCCCATATCCAATCATCGCTCGTCTGCCAGTTCCGGATGCACCTTTAACCACTCTGCAAACTCCTTTCTTGCAATCAAACCCATCTCCTTATAGCTTGTGACCTCCGCCATCCGTTTTCTTATAGCATTCATCAACTCTCGAATAAAATGAAGATCTCTGAGCATAGGATCGGATGGGAATTCTTTCAGCACATCCTGCCACATCTTCTCTTTTTCTTCAAGTGTTATCATTTGTACCTCCTCAATCAAAGAAGTCCTTCGGTGTTACGATATAGAGTCTGGAAAGCTCACACAGGAAATTAATATTGTCCACGATTCTCCGTGTGCGCTCTTTTGCTATATGTTCCATATTCCAGGTCACAAGATAGTCAACGCCTTCCACGGTGGAGATCGCTATATGGATCGCGTCTGCTTTAGGGATTTTTATGTACTTTAGATACTCGTCTGCCAATTTTTCCGCTTCAGCGCTCACAGGCAGAACAGAGATGTTTTTCACGGAATTTAATAACCGGGTTCTATGAGCATCATCCGGCGTGGCTTCGATCTCGCCCACCACAAGTTCTGATATGAACACTTCGTGTTTGGGGGCGGTCTCTTGAAAAAACAGCGAAGTGGCTTCTTTCCTATCTTCCGGCATTCTGAATAGCGCATTGGGCACCGACGTGTCGAGATACAATGATACTTTATGGGGCATGGGTTTTCACCTCTGTTCGTTATATTTTGGATAAGGGCTCTCTTAAAGCAT
>JAUWHQ010000029.1 GCA_030605805.1 Methanosarcinales archaeon
GCCTCGTCATAATTCGAGTGCGCATTAAACGAGATTCCAGCGAGTGCGTGGGCTTCACCACCCTGCCAGATCGCCTTTATGCCTGCGGCATCATACACTTGTTTGTTTCCGGCACCGACCTTGCCAGGGGTGCAGTCCACAACAACGTCCCCCGCTTTGAGCATATCCTCAACAGTACCACTGATCTCCATGCCCGCATTCTTGAAATCAGATTCCCTGCCAGCGAGCACATAGAGTGGAAATCCTTTATCAAGCGCCATTCTCGCCTCAAAGTTCGGGCGCGTCTTTGCAACGCCTGCAATCTCCATATCCGGCTGAGCCGCGACGGCATCTGCCACACGCTTTCCAATCGTGCCGTATCCATTAACTACAACTTTCACAGCCATATTATTATCCCTCCGTTTGTATTACTGCTGATTCATTTGTTATATCGATCTCGGCGATCCTTCCCTGCACGGTTGTAACATCGCCAAGAATGCTGCGTAGTTCGATAGAACCTGCGTCCACCCTGATATACACCACATCCTCTGCAAGAATCGTTCTGTCTGGTTTCATCACTGTAAGTTCGCACATAATCCGTAACCTCGCCTATTTTGGTCTGACCGGGGCAAAACCGTTCAATGCCTTCGGTCGATCGACCATCTGCGGTCGTTCAACCATCTGCGGTCGGTCGATGCTTTTCGGCGCACCTGTTGCGGCGGGTAGGGCAACCGCGTGATAAACAGGGGACACTCGTTCCACCTTCGGCAGCGGTGCCGGCTCTGCAACCATAACCGTTGTAGGTGCAATCGTTTCATGTTTCTTGTGCTCTGTGCCGTCTGCTTTACCCTTGAGATAACTCTCTTTGAGCAGATCCTCGATACCATACCCTGCTGCACGTGTGATCGGTTTGTTATACGCTTCAACGACCCAGCCAATCTCAGAATGGTGGTGATACCCAACGTCATAACCGAGTTTGTATATCTCCTCAAGGAGTTCATTTCGTAGAGATTCGCTTATGGGTTCGGGACCTTTTTTTTTGAAGAGCATGGTCTCACTTTACGCGATCCAGAACCTCGAGTCCCTGCTTGGTGAACCTGATCTTTCTCATGTCACAGTCATGCTCGGTACCGCGCATCTTGATGATCTGTATCGCACGGGTCATGCTGTCATCGCGCATGAAGTTGTGCATGAAGATAACACCACTTGCCGCGAACTGTTCGGTGCTGTATGTGTTCGGATCGGTCAATTCTGACAGAAGAATCGTTGTGCAACCGAGTTTCCTCAGATTCCGCATGAACCTGCCCAGTTCCTTCTCCTCCTGCGAACGCTCCTGCGTCGTAAATCGTATTGCAGAGACCGAATCGATCGTCACTCTCTGGATCTGGTACTGCTTCACAAAGTTGTTGATCTCCTTGTACACAATGTACGGCGTGGGCGGCTCGGTCTCGGGCGCTGGCTCGGAGACCGCATCATAGGCAGGGGTGATCACGCTCTGCAGCTCCTCTCCGTATCCGTACTCGAGCGTCGGACCAAGGTCCAGGAAGAACAGCTTCTTCAGTTTGATCAACGTCGGCACGTTCAGCGCGTAATTGGACATATCGCTGACGATATTCTGCGGGCTTTCAGAGAGCGTCACATACAACCCGAGTTCTCCGGTGGTTGCCCCATAAGTCAGAAACTGTGTTCCGAATGTGGTTTTACCACTGCCCGGCGGACCGCTTACCAGATACACCCTGTTCTCGACCAGCCCCCCCTGAATCAATTCATCGAATCCTGTAATTCCGGTTTTTTTTCGCATCATGATATGACTCCCTTAAACCAATAGTTTCTATGTAATACATGAGTTATAAACATGTTGGTGATGGTCGGATAGATGCATGATTGGTAGGGATGGGCTCGCTGCGATTCGAACGCAGGATCCCCGCCGTGTGAAGGCGATGTCATAACCGACTAGACCACGAGCCCATGACTAATGGCTAATAGGGTATGGATAACAATATAAACATTACGTGAACAATCCGGACAGGACATAGGGATAGACTGATGAAATGCGAACTACACAGAGACACGATCACAGCAGGCGGCGAGGCGGTCAGCGAACTGTATGATCGCGGTTTTTACGGGCGAAGAAAAGATGGGGGGCTTGAATTATCGTTCATAGAGGGCGCATACCTGCTCTACCGCAACAAAATAGAGATTTTCTCGAGAAACGTGTCTCTTGATTTCAAAACGTTTTTTGAGATCGCATCCGGGCGTTCTAAGGATTTCGAGCTGCGATACATCGTATTCAAGGATCTGCGCGAGCGCGGTTACTACACAAAGATGAGTCCGATCGGGTTTCGGGTGTATCCGAGGGGTGGACACCCCGGAGAAGTTCCGGCGCACATCTTTGTCTATGT
>JAUWHQ010000042.1 GCA_030605805.1 Methanosarcinales archaeon
ATGAAGAGTTATCTCGTCGTATGGTTTAGTAGCGAGGGCGGCACACCGTCCGAAGTGAATGAGCGACTGACAGCTATGGGATTCAAAGCGATGCAGGGTGCCTACGATTATGTGTATGATTGGGGCTTGAATGCAAGCCTAGATGACATTCTGCAGATCGGGAATCGAGTCCAGTTGACCCTGAAAGGGCTCGATGTTACGTTCAAGATAGAGACGCTCGGCGGCAGTTAAACTGCAATATGATGCCTGCCTACGCCGTTTTAAGTCCCGTGATCGGTTTTTATTACTGTTAGTTATCGTGGGCGTTGAATACTTGCGGTTTCGAACCTCCGAATCATTTTTTGCTTAAAGCGTGTACTTTTTTCATGCCATTCACGCAGTCAACCCTCCTGCTTCTCTTTTTGGTAGTCTGGACAATCCAGAGTCAGTTCTATCCAGTCTTTTAGAATTCGCTCCAGCCATGGAAAATATGTTAGCAGGTTAGCCAGGTCTGGTGGATATGAGGACCGCGATTTAGATGACATCACCGAAAAATCGAGTATCAGATCACGATCTCATCCTCGAAATCGATATCGAGAACCGGAAGCGTTCTCTTTCGCCCGCTTGCATCGTAGCATCGCCAGCTTTTTTCATTATACGGGAAACCAACGATGATATTGCAGTCACCGGTCCGCAGAAACAGCGAGAGGTCTGCCCTTGACGGATTGACGTTCGGTGTCGGGTGGCTATGCACCGAGCCGGCAATCGAGATCGTCGGCAGCATGTACATGCGCATGACCGCACTCACCTCAGAGGACTCGGTGCCCGGAAGCACGATGACCTCTGTGACAACCCCATCGTCAGCGCGCAACAGCCCTGCAAATTCATTCGGTGCGGTGGACTTGCTCACCTCGAGTATGAATGTCAGAGTGTCGCGTGCAATTCCCTTGATCTGTTTGACCACGGTTACCTCTCTCGCTAATATCCGGACGGACTCGCCGGGATTCGAACCCGGGACGTCCGGATTAGAAGTCCGGCGCTATATCCTGGCTAAGCCACGAGCCCTTGGCATGTATGTGAATCGGTGCGGACGTTAATAAACCTGTCACCTGATCACTTTCACCCCGCTCTTCCGGCACAGTTTTATGTCAATCTGCGATGACATTTGTTTATGCTCTACACCGTGCACGAACTGACGCAGTATGTCAAACAGAGGCTTCAGAACGATCCCTCACTGAATAACATCTCTGTTCGCGGCGAAATTTCCAATTTCGTGCATCATACGTCAGGACACATGTATTTCACGATGAAAGATGCGCATAGCCAGTTAAGCTGCGTGATGTTCCGTGGTGCGAACCGGAAACTGAGATTCAAGCCTGAAAATGGGATGAAGGTGGTGTGCGGCGGCAATATCACAGTATATGAAGCCAGAGGCGCGTATCAACTGCTGGTCTGGGATATCCAGCCGGATGGCATCGGTGCGCTGTATCAGGCGTTCGAGCAGCTAAAAGAGCAACTATCCAGGCGAGGATTCTTTGATGACGTACATAAAAAGCCGCTGCCAGCATTTCCGGAGACCATCGGGATTGTTACGTCCCGCACTGGTGCTGTGCTGCACGACATACTAAACGTGATCAGGCGGCGGTTTCCCGGGGTGCGCATCATCCTTGCGCCGGCGCGGGTGCAGGGCGCTGGGGCGGCAGCAGAGGTCGCTCATGCGATCCGGCAGATGAACCGGTTATCCATGTCAGCCGCGCCCGGGATCGATCTGCTGATCGTTGCCAGAGGCGGCGGCTCGATCGAGGAACTCTGGGCATTCAACGAACCGGAGGTTGCCGAAGCGGTCTTTGAATCGCAGATCCCGATCGTCTCTGCCGTCGGGCATGAGACCGATGTCACGATCTGTGATTTTGTCGCTGATCTGCGTGCGCCAACGCCGTCAGCGGCGGCAGAGATCGTGGTGCCCGACCGTAGGCAGCTTGCGCAACAGATCGCAGGACTGCATATCAGGCTCGTCCATGCGATCAGGAGGGTGGTTGATACAGAGAGGGGTCGATTGGCGTATCTTGAGCGCGGCGTGGTGCATCCGAGAGACCGGATCAACCAGCACCGGCAGTACATCGATGAACTGTTCAGGCAGATGCATCGATCGGTTCTGCACCGGCTGGAACTGCACAGAAAGGATCTGTCGATGCTTGGAGCGACGCTCCATGCACTGAGTCCGCTCAACCATCTGCAGCGCGGATACAGCATCGTTCTCAGGATGCCGGACATGACGGTCGTGAACACGGTCAAAGCCGTCTCTGCCGGGAGCGATCTACAGATACGGGTCACTGATGGAGAAATCGGGTGTAAGGTACATGAAATAAAGGAGATAGGGGAAGATGGCTGATAATGAAATTGATATGGGAATGAATGTGGAAACCGGCGCTGAGACCTCGTTTGAGGATGCGCTCAAGCATCTGGAAGATATCGTGCATGAACTGGAAGGATCAGGGCTGACGCTTGATGAGGCGTTAAGAAAGTTCGAGACCGGCGTTAAGCTCTCAAGATTCTGTCACAGGAGACTGGATGATGCCGAGATGCGGATCGAGGAACTGGTCGAGGGAGAAGGAGAGGTTTTGCGTACGAAACAGCTGGAGATTGAACCAGAATTGCTGGAACCGTGAGAGACGGTCGCGTATCGAGGAGGTAAAGATGATAACACTCGAAGAAAAAGAGAAGATGTGGCAGGATGTGCTGAAAGAATTCCGGCTCTTTGACAATTCGAGTTGCACGCACTTTTTCACTCTTCCAGAGGATCCGGTCATGGTAAGAAGATTAAACCACAGAGAGCACAGAGGGACACAGAGAGTTGTTATTTTTCTCTTTCGCCCCCTCTGTGTCCTCTGCGTCCTCTGTGGTTTTCCGAACCAAATTTCGAAAATATCAAAAAGTCTCCGGGGTTTTGGTCACCGCAACGCGAGATGTCAGAGACCCAGAATTCCCATCGGATCCTATGCTCAGGGATATTCATTTTATGATTGGAATGCTCACGAACAAGACCGCACACGATCAGAAAATTAGCACGGGTAAAATTCCCCCGAGTTATTACCGCTGAAAAATACGGACAATGATTCATCATGCTCTCAGCAAGCCCCACCAAACCCGAGATTATCGCGATCGCGATCTCCAAATTAAACCTTGCCCCCGGCGATGTCTTCTGCGACGTCGGCTGCGGCACAGGTGCGGTCTCGATCGCAGCATCCGCCTTTGCAGACACAATCTACGCAATCGATATCCGGGACGAAGCCATCGCGGAGGCAGAGCGCAACTTTGATGCCGCAGGAATCAGGGAGAGGGTCACGCTTATCCATGATGAGGCATCTCTGGCGGTTGCGGACCTGCCCCCCCTCGACTGTGCTTTTGTCGGCGGCACCAGGAACATCGAAGATGTGCTACATGCGCTCTGCACCCGAGTCAGGGGGCGGGTGGTGGCAAATGCCGCAAGAATCGAGACCGCGGTGCGGATCATCGGGTGTATGAAGTTGCTCGAGGTGTTTGAGGAGGTGGTTCATGTCCAGGTCTCGAGGGGTTATGCGCTTGCAGGCGAGACCGCGTTTAAGCCGGTGAATCCGGTGTATATCGTGGTCGGGAGTGTAGGGGAATGGGACTGATCAGGAGACTTGGTACGTGAAAGTCTCAAAAACAATGGCGGTAGCCACAGTTCTGGAAAACGCTTGTAACTACTCACCTTTATGAAGTTCTCACATCACAACCCACCACTCCGGCGGGCGGATCAAACTGGTTCTCTATTATCTTGCATGGCAGTGAACCAACACCCGGTCAGATCGGTCGTTTATCAAACTCGCTCCACTCTGGTTTTGAGGGGGTTTTTCGGGAATTTGGTCTGTTTCTGGTAGTTTTTATCACGAATGGACGAATGACACGAATTTATTTCGTTTTAACATTCGTGCAATTCGTTTATTAGTGTCATTCGTGATCCCTAAGCACTTAATGCCGCACAGGCACGATTCATCTACGAGATGCCTGTGTGGTAGCTGATGCCATCTGTTAGTGGTTCTGGTACATAACCCTCTTTTTGATACTGATTTGTCATACAAAGTGGAAATTTCCTGTCAAAACGAAAGCTTTAAGTAAAGTTATGGAATATATTGACAGGCGCAGATGCATACCAACTGTGCAGAGATGCTCGGTTGGGTGTGCAGAGATGCAAGAGTTAGTGTACACGTTTGCAACGCCGAGTGTGCGCTATGCACGGCATTGCGCAGTAAACGCACACAATCAGCAAACAAACACGGAGAGACGATATACATGCGAACAGACAGAACACAGAAGAAAGTGCGTGCATACGCACCAACCGCAACAATGCTTGCAGCGAGACTCGCTGCGACAGCCGCGCCAGCAATGGTGTCCGGAGATGTTTTGTTAACCGATAATTTCAGCATGAGTAACGCGACGCAGAGCATACTGGCTCGCGGGGGCGGAGAGGTGATGGCATGAGCGCACACAAGACATCGAGTTTAGTACTCGTCGAGAATAAAATAATATTGATTGTGATGATTGCAATGGTCGTGATGGTTCCGTCTGCGTGCGCCGGAGCGAGTATTATAGATCACAATTGCACGGACCTTTCGCAGATACCGGATGAATGGTCCGATAATGGGGCGAGCGGTATAGATCTAGGTGATAGGGGCACACCTGGATGTGCCGAGCAGGGAGTTCAGGTGATATGTTCTGCCGGAAACGATGGAGATAGTGCATTAGAATCTGCGTTTCAACCATTAGTTGATTGGAAAAACAAAAAAGGAGTGAGTACAACGATTGTTACTGTAGACCAAATAACAAGCGACCCAATTTATTCTGAAAACACAGAGGTCCCCTTTGGTAGTAATGATTCTTCAAAATTTTCCGATGTCGAAATTTTGAAATCAGACCTTGATAGCATCATTGTAAAAGTCGATATACATAGTGTACGATTAGAACAAAAGAAGGTGGGTGAAGAGAAATTTCAAGTTTTGGAGATTCCTGGATATGGCTTCACAACAAAAGTCGGAAAAGCACAATTACCCGTAATGAGAATGTTATTAGCAATCCCTCCATCAGATGAAATAGAATTGAAAATTTTAGATGCCAATTATTCTATATTGCAAGGCTACAATATTTATCCTGTTCAGGAACCTATCCCGGAATCTTTCAAAAACAATTTTACAATCGATAAAACTTTTTACTCCTCTAATCTCTTCTACCCCGATAAAGTTGCTGATATTTCAGATTCCGGAATGTTACGTGACCACAAAACTGCGCAACTGCAAATATATCCAATATGGTATAATCCCGATTCTGATGAACTTAGGGTCTATGATGAAATTAAGATAGAACTAAAATTCACTGGGGTAGAAAAAATTGAAAAGGAGATCGTATCAAGGAACTTATTCGAAGAAACATACAAAAATTCATTTATAAACTATAATTCAGCTAAAAAATATGTGCATATTGTAGCACCAGAAAGATCATATTCTTCTCTTGATATACACTCATCAGAAGGGTACGATGAATTAAAAAATACAAGTAATCGGTGTGATTATTTGATTATCACTCACGACAATTTTTACGAGGGTGTAAGACCTCTCGCAGAGGATAAACGGGGTAAAGGACTAGAGGTTATGGTTGCCAATCTCAGTGAGATCTATAATGAATTTCCTGGCAGTGATAATAATACAATTAGAGATTTCATTAACTATGCATACAACAACTGGGTTCTATCTCCGACATATGTTTTATTAGTAGGTGATGTTGAATATGTCCCTACTAATTATGGCCTTTATCACAAATATGAAGAAATTTATGTAGCAACAGACCTATATTATGCAACAGTGGCAGGGGATGACTATCTACCTGATCTATTTGTTGGGAGAATTTCTGTTAAAAATAGTGCAGAATTAGGTGCTGTTGTAGATAAGATTGTTGGGTATCCATATTCTGGAGAAACTGATTGGTATGGAAAGGCAACAACTTTCTATGCTGATGAAAGACCCATATGGAGGGAGACTGCAGAATTTATTGAAAATATACTTTTTTATAATAAATACACCCAAGTAGATATGTTCAATGATTCTGCTCATGGGACTGCCGATGATGTTCGTAATGCGCTTAACGATGGGAGAGCCTTCTTTAATTATAGAGGTCACGGTAGTAAAGATGGATTATATAATATACCATTTGACAATTCTGATATATACTCTCTAAGCAATGGTCCTAAGTACCCAATTGCAATAAATCCAACTTGCGAGGCAGGATGGTATGATGACGAAGATATTGATTGTTTTGGAGAAACATGGGTAAAAGCAGCCGGAAAAGGAGGGATAGCTTGGTGGGGGGCATCTAGAGTAAGTTATTCAGGCTATAATGATGAGCTTGCTAAAGGAGTCTATAAGGCGATTTTTGATGATGGGTTCTCTACCGTTGGAGGAGCAACAACCCATGCCAAAGTGTATATGTACAATTACTATGGAGATGGGTATACTACTCAATTAGAATTTGAGATGTTTAATGTACTTGGCGATCCAGCGACTTCAATCCCAGAGCCATTGCCCGAGCCTCATGACATAAGTCTAACTCACTTGGAAGCTCCGACTTCAGTCAAACTCAATGAAATGGCAGTAATAAATGTAACTGTAAACAATATTGGTCAGAACAATGAAAGTAACATTGGAGTTGAGTTCTTAGTGAATGGGATTAGTGAAGACGCGCAAACCATAACAACATTGAACAGCGGTTCATCCCAGAAGTTAAGTTTCAGTTGGTCTTCAGAAGTTGAAGGTGATTACAGCATAATTATCTATGCAGTACCTGTTGCAGGAGAAGTTGTCACCTCTAATAATATCGTTCAGACGGATGTCCCGGTAGTTTCCGCAGAAATTTTATTGGTTGACGATGATGCAGGCTTAGACTATGAAACCTATTATTCCAGCGCTCTTGAGTATTATGGATATCCCCTTGCAATATGGGATGTTTCGTCTCATGGGTCACCTTCTGCAAGTGACCTCCAATCCTATAAAATTGTTATCTGGTTGACCGGTAATGATCACTCAACAACGCTCACAGATACTGATCAGATAAACCTTCAAACCTTCCTCGATGGAGGGGGTAAACTCTTCCTATCAGGTCAAGATATAGGATATGATATAGGCAGTACAAGTTTTTACCAGAACTATCTTCACACAAATTATGTGTGGGACGATACAAGTTTGTATAACTTAAGCGGTGTTTCAGGTGACTCTATAACAGACTCTATAAACATTTCAATCTCCGGTGGCGACGGAGCAAATAACCAGAATTATCCAAGTGAAATAAGTCCTTACGATGCCTATGCAACTCCTATTTTTTATTACGAGGGAAATGGAATAGGAGCTCTCCGAGTTGATACAGGCACATATAGAGTAGTCTATTTCGCATTTGGCTTTGAGGCGATAAATGACCAATGGGATAGGGCAAATTTGATGCATAGAATTATCAATTGGCTGGATATTGAACCTCCTTGGATATACGTTCCTGAGTATGGTGCAACCTATGTTCAAGCAGGAAACCCAGTTACAATCAATGCTTATGTATATGATCAAAGCGATGTCTCATCTGTTTATGCAGAGATAGAAAGCCCCGACGAAGATGTTATTGCAACCATCCAGATTTTCGATGATGGAATGCACTATGATGGTTCTGCAAACGATGGCGTCTATGGAAATTCATGGACAACCCAGCAAGAAGAAAAGGATTATTATATAGATTTTATTGCAAATGATAGCTGGGGAAATTCGGGCAGATATAATAACACAGATAGATTTACCACTGTGCCATTCTCAGCAACTTCAGATATACTGCTTGTTGACGATTCGACATATACGTCCCATATCCACTATTATGAGGGTGCTCTGAATCTGAATGGCTATTCTTATAACTTATGGGATCCCGATCTAAGAGGTGAAATCGACAGCACCATCAATTCATTCAAGCTATGCATCTGGTCTGCCCCATACGGCGGTCCCAGTTCCACTGAGCAATCTGTTCTTCGTGATTTCCTTGATAACGCTGGAAGACTCTTTATCTCAGGACAGGACATAGGATATTCCATCGGAGACACACCCTTTTACCAGAACTATCTTCATGCGAACTATACTCAGGATGATGTGAACCTTTATGCCTTGAATGGAGTCTATGGCGACCCGATAACCGGTGGCATCAATATAAGTATCGCGGGCGGAGATGGCGCTAATAATCAATGGTATCCCAGCGAGATCGATCCATTTGCCCCTGCTGAGTCGATTTTCTATTATGATGCTGCTTCTTCCCTATCAAAAGAAAATCTAACTCTTCTGGAACTTCCTGCAACTTCCAAAGAAAATTTGGACAAAACTCTTGACTACAATACAACAGGAACTTCTTCATCAGGCACCGGTGCTCTCAGAGTGGACACGGGCACATACAGAGTGGTCTACCTTGCCTTTGGTTTTGAGGCGATAAACGATGAATGGGATAGAGCTTATTTGATGTATAGAATTATCAATTGGCTGGATATCGAACCTCCTTGGATATACGTTCCTGAGTATGGTGCAACCTATGTTCCCACAGGGAACCAAGTTACAATCAATGCTAATGTGTATGATCAAAGCGATGTCTCATCTGTTTATGCAGAGATAAAAAGCCCCGACGAAGATGTTACTGCAACCATCCAGCTTTTCGATGATGGAATGCACTATGATGGTTCTGCAAACGATGGCGTCTATGGAAATTCATGGACAACCCATCCAGAAGAAAAAGATTATTATATAGATTTTATTGCAAATGATATTTGGGGAAATTCAGGCAAATATAATAACACAGATAGATTTACCACTGTGCCATTCTCAGCAACTTCAGACATATTGCTTGTTGACGATTCGACATATACATCCCATATCCACTATTATGAGGATGCCCTAAATCTGAACGGCTATTCTTATAACTTATGGGATCCCGATCTAAGGGGTGAAATCGACAGCACCATCAATTCCTTCAAGCTATGCATCTGGTCTGCCCCATACGGCAGTCCCAGTTCCACTGAGCAATCAGTTTTGCGTGAATTCCTTGATAACGCTGGAAGACTCTTTATCTCAGGCCAAGACATAGGATATTCCATCGGAGACACACCCTTTTACCAGAACTATCTTCATGCGAACTATATTCAGG
>JAUWHQ010000242.1 GCA_030605805.1 Methanosarcinales archaeon
ACAGTAACGCACCTCGTCGATGCTGACGGGAAGCCTTGATTGTCCGGTGTGACCGAGGTTTTCGACGGTGACGTTCATGACTATATCAGAAGTTGATGTGAAACTCTTGAACACATCGCCCTGCTTCACCGGGGTTACCCAGATGTAGTAGAGTCTGGTCTCGAAGAAACCCTCTCCGACAGCCGTTGTCGGTGTTCCATCGATGGTCACATTGATCCAGAACTTCACATGGTGGAATCCGAGATAGGCGTCGTTCACATAGAACCGGAGACCTGCGAAATCTGTTGAGCCGACCTGCTCAACAAAGGTCACCATCTCCATCTTCTCGGTCACCACCTCTCCTGCATCCTCGCTGTACACCTCGATCAGTCCGGCACCAGTGATGTTCGCACGCGGCACCTCACCCATACTCACAGGATCGAACGCCATGATCATCAGCGTCATGTTCGACTTCTGCTGCACAGATGACGCAAAACTGCCATCGCTGCTGCACGGATTACCGTGCACGAAGATCCTCTGCACACCAATGCCGGTGGATGCTTCCTCAACCGTTCCGCTGAGGTTGACGGTCACCTTGATTTCATGTACACCAGTAACAACCGGTGCTGTGAGGTTGATGATGCTTGCATTGGCGGCTTTCCGCTTCAATTCATCCTGTATCCACGGCGGCACACTCACTGTATGTGTAAAGAATTCTGTGAGATTCATCACACCCCAGTCACCTGTGACGTCACTGCCAGCCGAGTTTTTGATCGTGAGCGTGAAGTTATCTTTGTTGCTGTTGCCTGTCAGTCCGTTGATGTCCGCCTCATCACCGCTTGAGAGATTGTCACCGCCAATGAAGATGTATCCCTCCACCCCTGGCGAGAAACCCTCGATATCAGGTCGCTCAGGACATACTGCATGCAGGAAGATATCGTACCCTCTGACTTGGAAAGTGGTGTATGCTTTCTGCACCTGACCATCTTCTGTGATGGTTGCAATGTATTCAACATGGTATGTACCAAGCGCCACATCATCCGGAATCTCCGCGGTATAATTGAACATACCATAATCGGAGTCGTAGGTCAGCGTGAACGGTGGTGTGATAGTAAGATCTGGTTCATGCACCTTTGCAACCACGCTTGCCACACTGCCGTTCAATGGCGCGCCTGTGGACACATCCTTGAGATATGCCGCAAGCACCATGCTCTGCCTTCTGGCAAAGGTGTGCTGGGGCTTGTAATCCTCAGACAGGATCTCGCCGTACATATCATACGTATTCACGCTGTAGGAGAGATGCCCCAGATCGCCTCCATCATCACTTACCATGATGTGATAGACGCCTGACTTTGACTGGATGGTGATCGATGTATTCGCCAGTCCACAACCGTCAGTGGGACTCAATGCTGTGGAACTCGCTACCGTGCCGTTGTCATAAAGCACCTCGAGCGTCAGATTTTCGCCGCTTACCGGATAACCAGAGGCATTCAATGCGAGTATGGTTACATTCCGTGTCTCTCCGCCTGCGAAGACTGGCACAACCTTCCGCATCAGCACGATCTGGCTGTTGTTATCCACAAAGGATAGCGTGTATGTCTGATCGAATTTAATCTTTGAGCCAGCCTCAAGATTTCCGATCGTACTCATCCCATCGGTATCAGACTCTGATAGATTGATGGCGTTGTCGTTGTCGGCGTAGACAACATTACCGTCCGATATGAGGAAATGATACTCAGTCAAGTTGATGGTCACGTTTCCTCCGGTCATCGCATCGACATTCAGATCAGAACTGATAATCCCGTGCGATGACGAAAGCGGTACCGTATACACGGTGCCTGTTGTGAACGTGATATCCACGGTCTGGATATCCTCATTCCCATATACAAGGATGCCCACATCCGTCGAGTTGACACCGGATGATATGCCAACGATCTCGTAGGTGCCGCTTTCATCCGGCGCGGTGGTCATGGTTGTTGAGAACAAGCCATCTGAGTCGGTCTGTGTAACATTCACATAATCCAGAGACCATGATGCATTGTATATCGTGATCGTGACATTGGCAGATGGCTTGCCTGTCGTATCATCCAGCACTCTGCCAGAGACTGTGATATTCGTCCCCTGCAGATAACGATAAGCATCGGTTCCGAATTCCTGGACCGATATCGCTGCTGAAGCTGTCGGAAGTGCTGATGACATGGCGATGCACATCAGCACAGCAACCAGAGTTACTCTGGTTATCCTGCTATTACGAAGAGTATGAACTACATTCATATTGTATTGTTGCCCCCTTTGCAAATACCTTCACATATAGGATGGTAAGTGGTAAGGGTCATATATTGTACTTGATGTTGATAAACATTTCTGTTGGTGCCGGGCTCTCGCACGCGGACACACCCATCATCCGTGTCTGCCGCCTCTGCTTTTGCGACCCGAAAACCACCGAAACAGCCTCTGCAAGAACAGCACAATCCGGTACCTGATCGGCAGCGCCATTGACACGATCTTTTTTGTGGATAACGCGTCTCTGAAGAATCGCAGTTTCTCCTTACTCTCGATCATGTCCCGAAACGTCTCATGATCCATAAATAACGCAAGCGGCTTCACACCAAAATGCTCCTTCACGCTCTCTGTGATGTGGTGGTACTCACGCCGCCAGTCTGTGATCTGCCTCATCTTCGGCTTTATCGCATCAAGCGTTGTTATGAGGTTGATCGTGCCACCCTCGATCCCGATGATCCAGTTCGTCCAGATGTCCTGCCCGGAAAAGATCGTGAGCATCACGAGCGCGTCGTCGGGTGCGGCGGAAAAGAGTTTCCTGACCGTCCGGTACTCAAGATCGGCGAGCCAGTGTGATCCGGCTGGATACTGGCAGATCCCGTCCCCGAACTCGCTGGCTATGGCGTCTTTCAGCGAGAACAGCTGTTTGATGTAATTTGCGTCGAGATCGACGGTACTCTCGAATCTGGCGACGATGCGGCGTATTGCCGGGTAAGATACCACGTAAACGGTATTTACGCATTCTCCGCGGTATATCTCTTTAATAACATCTTTCATCCGGTATCCCGGTGTGAACCGCTCTTTCAGGTCAGGTCTCGACCCCTGTTCGGTGTGTATGATCTTGATCGGCATCCCATCGTTGTGTATGACGAGGATCGCAGATCCCGGCTTTCCTCTGTGGAAAAGAGCATGATAGAAGTTGTTCCAGTGCTCGATCCCCCAGTCCACGATTCTGATGTTCTCGCCGATCATCGCTGGCACACCTCAAGAATCCGGATCGTGTACGCAGGAACCGTGATCATCGGACCCACCACCGCTTCGTTTTCCGGATCGTCCGGATCAAGATCAAGACACGTTCTGCCGATATCAACCTCTTTTCCAGCAGGTCCAGTGTTTGCCACAAAAAGAATCTCTTTTTCATCTGCTCTGTGGATCGCCGCATCGATCTGCGGGTCGGTGCAGGGAATCTGCCGGACCAATCCGGCTGTGGCTGCAATACGGTCGATGATTCTGGTGATGCCTGATAACCCATCAATAGCCTTTGGAAACAGGAATCCGAAGTGAATGACGCTCCCGCTTCCAACAGACTGCCTGTAGATGAACGTGTTCCCGTTATCGGTCAGTACGGGATCTGCATCTGTCGAACCGATATCAAAGAGATCGGCATCTCTCAGTTCGATGCTGTCCATCTCACCCTCCCCATTCATCTCATCCCTCCCGTCCACCCCATCCATCCCATCGACCGTCACCAGATCCGTCCTCTTCTGTGGTTCTGGCAGGTATCTTCCAAGAATATCACACCTGTTCATCGTCTCGTCAAAGACCGGAATTCTTGGTCCCATGACAAGGCATCCGCCGTTTTTTACGTAGCTGAGCAGCTTTTCCTGCACACCTCTGCTCATAAAATCGAATGTGGGCAGTGCAACCATCCTGTATTCGCCAAGCGCCTCCTCAGGTAGCTCGGTATCGCCTATGGCAACAGCGTATTTCGCAGCGCCGAACCCGTAATAGAGTGCATCCCACTGCCGCCCGTATTCGAGCTGGATTATGTCGTCAAACCCGAGGTCATCCTCGCTTACGTAGTATTCGGGCGTGATACCTCCGAGAATGGGAATCGGCGTCAGGAGCGATGATGCAAGTTCAAGGCGGGCACAATCGCGGTTTATCAGGAGTATTCCTTCGCATTTCCTGCTCAACTCCTGATAATTCATCCGTTCAAGGAGCCGATTCAACTTCTGGTAGAACTCGAACCGCTCTTTCCTGACTCCTCCGAATCGGTTGACCGGACTTCCCACCCACCGCTCGCGCTCGACAAGCATGTAGAAATTGATACCTGAAATCCCGTGCATCAGCGCAGCGTGCGTTGTGAATCTGATATCGTCGAACATGATCGGCTTTGCAGGTATCGGGAGTGCGACGAACCCTGATGCGAACTCTGCCGCAAAAGCCACGCGGCTTGTGCCGTTAAGGTACTGAATACACCGTTTGACCTTGTGATACTCTTCTTTGTAGTAGTATAGGTCAAAACCGACCGCATCGACGATCTTTTCCATCCTGACATGGTTGTACGGCGGTTTTGCGCACATCCCTGGAAGGTTGTGGTAGATGAACGTCTCCACACCGCGTTCCTTCAGCATCCATGCAATGCGCTTTAGCCCGTACTGCAAATAATACTCCTTGTATTCGATCCAGTCCAGATAATACGGCAGATCGCTCATGCTGCGGGCGCCAAAGTCGCGTGGCGGTGGCACCTCGTCAAACGATCCGTAATTCGTGCCGTAGAGTTCGTTCAGCCGCCCGATATCACGGTATTTTTCGATTAAGACCTGCAGATACAGGCGGAGTGCACCGGCTGAGTAATCGTGATCGTAGGGCTGGGTGCGCAGGAAGAATGATAGCTCGTTGTCTGCCTGAACCGCGATGATGCAGCCGGCAGGGTGCAGATGCTCTCTGATGATCGGGGCGACGCGATCAAAATATATGCCCACTTCCAGGTAAAATTTTTCAGATGCGTAACTTGGAACAGGGAACATCCGCGGTGGCGAGGGGAAGATTACGGGCGTACCATCTGCTGTAACCGACTGGATCTCGGGATCGTGCACGATGCGCTTCGGAAACCCGAAGTACGTGATCTCTGAATTGACATGCGGACCCGGACGCAGCAGAACATGCATATCCTTCTCCTCGCAGAGCGTGAGAAACGCATCCAGGTTGTAATCCGGGTTGATCTCGCCAAAATCAAACTCTCCTGGCGCAGTCTCATGAACGCCCCACGGCACGTAGGTGCAGATCGTTTTAAAACCCATCTCGCGGACGCGATCGAGTATCATGCCCCACCTCGAGCGGTCGAGCCGCCAGTAATGGACGCTACCACTCACCAGAAGCTCAGGCTCGCAATCGAGATAGAACCGTTCGTTGCGGATCGTCAGTGCCATGTTATCTGCGTGTTTTTCGGAGTAAAACCACGCGGTTCGTCTGCTTTTCTGCGATATCGAGACGTCCATCCGTGACGGCATTGTTCCGGTTCCGGATGGTAGGAAATTCTGGTTTCATAATTCGGATTTTTAGTGCCGGATGACCATAAGACTGCCGGGCATGCGGGTCTTAAACGGTAAGCCCTTCCTCGCTGGAGACTGCTATTAGACTATTGCCCTGGTATGAGTAAATGGCACTCCCATCTCCAAAATGCGATCGAGGTGGTATGCCCTGATCCCTAATTTTTTACAGTATGAACAGAGTCGGTAATCCTTGGTTAGCACCCCTCCATCGCTATTTTTAGCCGCAAAAATTATAGAAGTGTCTGTGAACCCAAATTTAAATATTTCATCCGAGTCAAGAATAGTATCTTTTGAGATGTATATTTCACCCATAGTCTCTAAGATTTCAAGGTTATCCCGGATCAATCCGGCGAAACGGTCACTTTTAAGCTGTTCTGCAAAATTTGAAACCTCTGACAATACGCCGGGAGTCACAGTGATAGCTTTTGAGTATACTAAAAATAGTTGAAGGATTTCAAAGCTTTTATCATCGTATCCATATTTCTTAAGTCTTTTAAATTTGGATATCATTTTTTTATCATGTATTCCTGTTAAGAACAATAGAAGGGGTGTGGTATCGATTATTACATTCCTGGGCGATTGGACCCACTTTTTTGATTTATGGGACGGCACCATTTGTATCACCCATTTATAGTCATGCCGGCTGTTTTATTTCGACATCAGCGATGGTACCATCCTCATCTCTGATACGTACCAGATATTCTCTGCTTTCCTCCTCGAATATATTCTTCACTTCACAACCTACGATCCAGTACCCCTCGTCATCGTACGTAGTTTTAATTGTTTCGAACAGGAAGTAAGGATGTGTTTTTGTCTCTTCGAAATACTTTTTAGCGATTTTTGCCGCATCTTTTGCATCGAGTTTCATTTAGATCGCCTCTCAAGTTTGGTATATATCCTGTGCTTAAGCGCGGAGCCGGTATATTGTTTTCTATTCGCCGGTGTGTGGTTATATAACTTACTTCCTCACGTGAACCCCCGGCTCACTCGCCTCTGTTATGATCGCACGCCCTCCAGTATCATCGATCGCTGACGCAACAGCCCCTGCATCATCGGCAAGCGCAACGATGCAGCCGCCGCCGCCTGCGCCTGTAATCTTTGCGCCATACGCGCCCGCGTCTCTTGCAGCGTAGACCATCGCTGAGAGTTTTGCACTTCCGACGCCGATCGCATCCAGAAGCCCGTGATCGATGTTCATCAGTTCCCCGACCGACCGGTAATCCCCATTCTCGATTAAGGGCACGCCAAGCTCTGACAGATTGTCTATGGTATCGAATATTGAGTCCATTGCCACTGGATAGCTCTCATGCAAGATTCTGACGTTTCCCACGAGTTCTTTTGTGGAAGAGAACTCTTCTGTGTCCCCGATCACGATGCCGCACTCGATCAGCCGCAGTCTCGATGATGATACCCATGGCGTTATCATCACAGTGCCGCCCATCGTTGAGACGAGGGTGTCGGTCGGCGATGCCGCGCCCTGAACATCCCGCTCGATCTGGTGTCCGGTCGCTGCAATCGCTGTGCGAGTCATTCCGAGATCGAACTCGGCGTTGAGCGCACCAAGCGTTGCGATCACGGCTGCGGCAGACGATCCGAGTCCTGATCCGACTAGAATTTCGGAGTCGATCCGGACCGAGACCGCGGGGACTCCGAGCGATTCGATGCACCGCGAGATGTAGGGGTGCACCGTGTAATCGATGCCAGTTGTTCCGAGAGAGGAGGTGATCGTTGTCTGGGCAGATTCTGCGACTGTCGCGGTGGTGCGGAGGTTGATTGCGGATGCGATTGCTCGCTTGCCGTAGACTACGGCGTGTTCGCCGAAGAGGTATATCTTGCCGGGTGCTGTGCAGGTTGCCATTGTTACCTCTGATTATCGTTTATGTTTTGTCTGTCCATACACATGATACAGACGCAAGAGCGCGGTCATATTGCTCAAGATGGCAAGGAAGGCGAGACCGATAAATAGTTGATTTGAGAGGAGCATCAGGATCAGAACGATGAACCGTGCCGCGCGATCGCCGGGACCGACCTCGCATGGGATGTCGAGCCCTTCTGCACGGGCTCTCGAATAACTGACCATGAGCGATCCGGCAAAGGCTATGAATGTCAGCAGGATCAGGATCTGCTGATCTCCGATGGTCGCATAATACAGGATGCCAAATAGAATCGCTGCCTCTGAATATCGATCGATGAACGAATCAAAATAGGCACCGAATCTGGTTTCCAGTCCGAATTTCCTGGCAAACGCTCCATCGAATGCATCAAAAGCTCCAGAGAGGATAACCAGACACCCGCCACAAACGATGTGCCCGAGAGCGATTGTTATGCATGCGGCAATTGCAAAGAGAAAGCCGATGATTGAGAGGATATCCGGGCTCACTTTCGTATACGCCAGTATCTGGCAGAATGGATCCAGGATTTTTCCTGCCAGATTCCTTGCCTGATCTGTTATGTTCACTTATGTCCACTTTCCTGCGATTAATGGGTGACTGAAGAAAATCGCCGATCCTGCATGGTGCAGGAGTGGGGTGATCTCTTCGTCCAATATCTCCTGTCTGCTGATTTCGTTGCCGATCTGCCGAACCCGGATCCAGCCAAGCTTACGCAAGAGTTGCCGCTTGCTGCAGGGGTTATTCTCGTCCAGAACGTTCATGCGATTACCGGCTCCGAAACCATCTTTGGCGCATAAGCGACCAACGCCTCACGTGCCATGCGGACGGCTTCGGCAATCGCATCATAAGCCATGCCGCTCCCGACCTGTTCCAGTACATCCGCGACCATGATGCGTGTGCCACGAAAGGTCGGTTCGCCATGGCAGATGGCGGGGTCGGCTACGATGTAATCGCCCCAGGTTTTTGTTTCCATTGTTTTTCACCTGATATAGTCTGGTTCGCTTCTGCGACTGTCGCGGTGGTGCGGGAGGTTGATTGCGGATGCGATCGCTCGCATGCCGTAGACCACGGGGTGTTCGCCGAAGAGGTGGGGTTTTCCGAGTGCGGGGTGGGTTCTGGTCATGTTACCGTCTTTGTCTTCTTTTCCGTCGGGCGATATTGGTCGTAAACCAGATTGTCGGTTCGTGACTCGATAATTTTTATTTTGACATTCGTAAATCTCTTTATCTTGCTCCATTCTCGCCTCATGGCATTGTGACAAAGCCTATCGAAGTCAATCCAAAATTTGCCTAACTGGATCCCCTATTTTGACTCGTGTTATTGGGTGCTTTGGCAGTTCGCCTTTCGTTTCATCATCCAATGGTAGCTTTCGTGACACAAGTTGTCCCCCGTATGTACCCATAATTGCAGTAGATAGTATATCTGTCTCATAGGTTTTTGCCGTAGAGAACCTTTCGTTAACATTAGTAGCTTCTACTTTTGCTTTTACATATTCAAACCTGCCCAAAGATTCTTTAGTATCAGGATCTTTGATCTCATTACCCAGCTCATAAATTATGAACCGCATACCCTCTTCGACACCGTGCGCATACCCTCGATTAATAGCAACGGTGACCGTATCTATTATTTCTGCAACCTTGCCTTCGATCCCTATCATTATATCACATCTCCTATATAATTAATTTAACATATCTATTATATTTTGTATTTCTTTTAACTTTATCTTTTTAACTTCTTCGGGAACAACCAACTCAAGTCTGTGTTCACCAGGAACGAAACGATCATTTTCAAAGCAATGTTGAGCAACATCGTCCAAATAATCTACACCCTTTTCCATCCTACAAAATTCTGCTTGAACCAATCCATTTGGTCGCACATTGTAAACTTTAAGTTGTCCTGCTAACTGCTCAATCTCCTGATCTGATACATAAAAGTTAAAACAAATACCTTCTATTAAATCTTCTGCACCTTTTATTATGCCAACCAGCCTACCACCGCGATAGACTATTTGATTTATCCTAAAATCTCTATCCCGCAGAGATGACAATCTTTCTTTTAAATGGCGTAATGGCTTAAAATATTTTTTAATATCTTTCTTTAGTTTTCTATTGTCCAAATCTAATGACTCTTTTATGGGTCTAAAAGGTACACTCCTTCTTAATTGATTTAATAACTTTTGAGAAGCAACAGAC
>JAUWHQ010000169.1 GCA_030605805.1 Methanosarcinales archaeon
AGCGTACGCGAAGGCTTATGTCGGCGGTCTTGGCAGGATCGCGCACCGGCTGAAGGGCGAAAGCGAACTTTGTGCGCTCGATAAACTGGCAGAGGTCGCAGGCGTGATCCTCGACGAGATCAGGCTCGATATCTCGAAGGATCCGTTGACCACGCACCCAGCCCGCATCATGAAGGAGATCAAGGAACAGGTACCAGAGATAGGTAAGTCCCTCTCTCCTGCGCCAATCACGCTGCAACTCAAAGGTGCTCGCGTCAAACTGCCGTATTCCAGATGCAAGGGGGCTATTCTGAATATAACGTTTGAGGAGGGCGTGAAACTCGGAGAGATCGCAACGGTGCTGCCATCGGGCGTGCGAGATTATATGCTGATAAGAATATTACCAAAGTCGGTGACCGGTTTTGTCATTTAGGAGTTTTGAATTTTAAGAGATCGAGGAGGCACGAATGGACATCGAGAAGATACAGAGGATCTTGAGGATGGATCCCGATGATGCTGTGGATGAACTCTTGGGCGCGGTCGAGAAGTATTACGGCGAGGTTCCATACATCCTGCAGTACCTGCGGGACACGCCCGAACTCCTGATCCCGAAGATACTGTATGACAGCGCAATCATAAGAGAATTCAAACGTCTTGACCCAAAAACGGTTGAACTGATCTCCATAGGCGTATCTGCTGCGCTCAGGTGCGATCACTGCCTGCGAATGCATATCCGCATCGCAGAGAAGCTCGGGCTATCAAAGGAAGAGATCTTCGATGCGGCCCTGATTGCCGGCACGCTCTCGAATGCAACCGTGCTCGCTTATGCGACGCGGGTGCTCGATTCCGAGGAGGGAGTCGAGCGCGGACACAGATGCGAGGTCTGCGATGTCGGATGCAATGGTTGTGATGGGGAAGGCGAGTGAATTGTTGGTGGGATGCCAGTTGGTAGTTAATGTGATGTGACCCCGGATTTTACGGGTTAAATCAGACAAAAACACCCTTTGCCACATCTCCACCCATTCGCGGAAGATGCGCGGGGCATACCGCCCAAATATCAATCAGGGAGCAATTCAGTCAGTTTATCATAAAAATTGAGCACCAATCCGGTCACAGGATTCTCTTCATTCAGCGTAAACGTGCGAATCTGTTTTCCGACCTTCTTTTCGTTGATGATCTCGATTGCGAGCAGCGGCTCGATCACCCTCGAAACACTCGAATGAGAGAGCCCGGTCTCCTCCGCGATCCCGGAGAGATAGGTGAATGTGCCCCTGTTCTTCATTAGATTCTCAAGAACGATCATCTGCGCCGTCCTTCCAAACGTTTTTTCGAGTGCACTCATGTATTTATCTGTGAGTCCATTATTTATAAGATTATCCATTTTTAAATTTGATGGGGCTGTGTTATGGCGGATTTTTTGATCAATCGACAGAAGGGGCGCGAGCTTGGCAACGAAAGAGCAGGAATCAGCGATCGATCGGGTTTGATGCATGTCCGGAATGGAAACGGGAGCGCGGTCAATGTGACCATCGATTGTTTGCTTGTCGCAGGCGATCGTGACCGCAACAGGAATGTGGCGCCAGTTGATGTGCTGGCAGCGATCCGGTTGGCGGTGCGCGGGGAATGCTCACCAGAGGTGGATGTGAGCAACGACGGGCAGGTCACATCCCTTGACGCTCTCATGATCCTCAAGACTGCGGATGGCAGAATAGCGTTGTAATAACTTGCAGCACATCTGACAGACTAATCAGATGCACGAGACCGCAACCGGAGCATTTTGAATTCGAAAAACTGTCCATCGCTGCAAGGAACCGTGGAAAGTGATAATATGCATCCGATATGAGTCTCGGATTGTGAGAAACGAAAAGCAGATCATCGAAGCCGCCATGTTTGCTTCGGATCACCCGGTTGAGATAAGACAGTTGAGTGAATTGATCGGGAAACCGGAGGACGAAACCACCCTGATTATGAACGAGCTCGTCGAAGAATACGGGGGGCGGGAATCCGGACTTGAAATCCTGAAATCGAGCAATACAAAGTATTTGATGCGAGTTAGACCCGAATATGTCGAATATGTGAGATCGTTTGCTCCAAAGGAACTGCCTACACCTGTGCTCCGGACCTTGTCGATGATTGCGTACCACCAGCCAGTAAAACAATCAGACATTGTGAGAATTCGTGGAAACTCGACTTATTCGCACATACACACATTAAGCGAGATGGGGCTGGTCGCATCGGCTTCAAAAGGGCATACAAAAATTCTCACGACGACGCCTGAATTCGCAGAATACTTTGGTCTGGATTCAAACGATCCTGATGCGATCAGGAATGCGCTGAACGCGAAGCTGGCATCACGGATCGGCGTGACCCCGATGTATGAAACACTTTTGCAGCGTTGTGGGGCTCCTTGTGTCACAGTTAACGCTTATAATCCGTCGGATGACGATCTTGCCTTATTAACTGACGTTCACACACTTATAATCTCAAAGGGCTACTCGGATAAGGTTAAGAAGCATTTTTCCGGGGAGATCATCGAGATTGCGTCCACCACCTTCGATGACCTGCTGCAATCGGCGGAACCGATCGGCAGGTACGGCACGAAACGCGATGTTTCAAAGGTTATCTCCGAACTAGATGAGTTAAAAGAGAGGTATCGTGAACGATCAAGAAAAATGGATGCGGAACTGGACATCAAGGTGAAACCCGCCTCGGAAATGGCATCTCACATCTTAAACGATCTCGGATTCACGATATCGCAAACAGGAGTGATGGTGGCGCCGGATTATCTCGATATTGCCGGTGCAGACGGCATCACGTTTCCGACGCACAGCAATGCGTCAGCCGACGTGATCGAGCGCATCTGCGCCAGATACGATGCGATTCTCGAAGGATTGCAGAGCCGGTGTCAGCGCAGGTGAGTGGCGAGGTGCGACAAGTTGCAGAACCGATCAAAGAGATTCCGGAGAGAGTGCTTCATTCTATCACTATAAAATTCGACAGTGCCCCGGAGACCTAATCCTCAAGTATTTTCCTGTACAGATTCGCATCCATCCGGAACCCATGTTTTAAGAGGTCGTCCAGCACATATTCCAGGTTCTCGACTCTGCCTTTTATATGCATCACCTTTAAAACCCCCAGTGTCCCCATAACATTGATCTCGTGCATTATTGCAGCTCTTCTTCCTGCAAGGTTGTCTATCAGAAGTAAATCGGCGTTCTGTTCACTGGCGAGAATTATTGCTTCTTTTTAACCTGCATCCAGCGATGGCAAGAGAAACAGAGATCCCCTATTCTCAATTGGCACCACTTTAATCCAGTCTGCATCTGTTACCTCATCAGATCCCTTTAAATCAGCCGCTGTAACTTCTTGATATACGGTTTCCGGTATCAACACCTCACCGAATTCAACTCTTAGAATATCCAGCAATTCGAGGATGGATAAGAAAATTAAAGGTGAAGAATTGCTGATCACCTTCATTTTAATATACCGAGCCTCTTCGCGGTCTCCATATCCTCTTCCAGCTCTTCAACCCCATAGTTCAGAGGTATGTTTGAATCCTTCATGACTCCCATCATCTCCATCCGAGTCATCCCGAGCAACGCTGCAATCTTCCCAATGGATATCCTGCCTTCTCTGTACAATTCCAGCAGAAAATTCTTCTTTACGAAATATCCTATCCGATTTTTATAAACACCCTGCGAATAGAAAATGTCACTCGGTAGTTCTATATCGGTTTTGATCGTTTTCACTTCTGTCGACATTGTTATGGTATTCATTTGAGTTCTATCCATCATAAGCATTTGTTTCGTTTTTAGAGGCTTCATGCAATAATTTATGCCATATTTTTCAACCGCCAGAAGAAAATGAAAACTCTACCAGAAAAGACCGCACCTCACCCGAATCTCCCGGTAATATAATCCTCAGTGCTCTTCTCTTCCGGCATCTCGAATATCTGCTTCGTCTTACCGAACTCGACGAGCTCGCCGAGCAGGAAGAACGCGGTGTAATCAGAGACCCGGGCAGCCTGCTGCATGTTGTGCGTCACTATGACGATCGTGTAATCATGCTTCAGGTTGTTGATCAGGTCCTCGATCTTTGCCGTTGATATCGGATCGAGTGCGCTGCACGGCTCATCAAAGAGTATCACCTTCGGCTTCACAGCAAGCGTTCTTGCGATGCAGAGCCGCTGCTGCTGCCCGCCGCTCAGGTCAAGCGCAGACCGATCCAGAATGTCTGCGATTTCCTTCCAGAGCGCAGAGGCTTTCAGGCTCTCCTCGACGATTTCATCCAGTTCCTCTCTCTTTCGGAGACCGTGCAGCCTGGGTCCGTAAGCGATATTGTCATAGACTGACATCGGAAACGGATTTGGTTTCTGGAAGACCATGCCGATCTTCTTTCGGAGCGATGCCGCATCCACACCCTTATCATAGACATTCCTGCCCTCGAAGAGCAGTTCACCAGTGATGCGGCAGTCTTTGATCAGATCGTTCATCCTGTTGATGCACCGGATGAACGTGGACTTTCCGCAGCCGGATGGTCCGATTATCGCAGTCACCTTCTTCTCTGGCATCGTAAGCGTTATGTCTTTTAAAGCCTGCGCACCGCCATACCAGAGATTTAGGTCCCTGCTCTCGATTTCGATCTCATTTCCTGCCATGATACCTCCCGTAGCGCTTCTGAACCGCGATCGCTGCAAGGTTGATCAGAAGCACCATCGCAAGCAGCACAACCGAACTTCCGTAAGCCATCGTGTCAGAGATTCCCTCTGACGCAAGGATATAGAGATGGTACGGGAGCGCACGCACCGGATCAAAGAGCGACGACGGCATCAGAAGCGACGATCCAGCCGTGAACATGATGACCGCGGTCTCCCCGATCGCCTTTCCTATCCCGAGTATAACGCCGGTCACGATGCCTGGAACCGCACTCGGAAGCACCGCCCGGCTCACGGTCTGCCACTTCGTCGCGCCGAGTGCAAAACTTCCCTCGCGAAGCCCCATCGGCACCGCCTTGATCGACTCCTCTGACACCCTGACGATCCACGGCAGCACCATGAACATCAGCGCAAGCCCGCCGGAGAGGATCGAAAAACCAAATCCGAGGTAGATCACAAGGAATGCGTATCCGAATAGCCCGATCACGATGGATGGGACGCCTGCCAGACACTCGACGCCGAAGGTGATGATACCGGTCACCGCACCCTTTGGGGCATATTCCGCAAGATATATCGCAGCGCCGATGCCGATTGGGACTGCCGAGAGCATCGCAACCACCATGAGACAGAATGTCCCGACGATCGCAGGGAGGATGCCGCCTTCTGCCCCGCTCAGTCTCGGCGACCCGAGCAAGAACGAGAGATTGACCACAGATATTCCCCGGATCACGATATAGCCGAGAATGAATAAGAGGATCAGTATGGCTATGGATGCGGATATCCAGAGCATCATCATTGCCACTTTATCTGATGTGGCTGGTGAGACCAACGTGCGGATTGCGGTCACCACAGTCATCGCCGGGTCCCCATCCTCGATTTGAGTGCTTTATGTGATATTATGTCCAGCATGGCAACCACGATGAAGAGCACGATCCCGGTCGCAAAAAGCGCCTGCGCATGGTCCCCTGTCGCATAATGCATCTCAAGCGCAATATTTGCGGTCATCGGTCTCACAGGATCGAGTATGTCGTAGATAGGGGACGGAAGCATCGAGACATTGCCAGCCACCATCAGGACCGCCATCGTT
>JAUWHQ010000024.1 GCA_030605805.1 Methanosarcinales archaeon
CCCTCGAAATGCATAAAACAACTGGATGACCTTTAGGATCTCCCAGTCCTCTGTTTCTGCAAGATAATGATCCATGAACCGGTCATAGACTTTTTTGAACCCGCCATCAAGCCGTCCGTCTTTCCGGAGCGAATAAAAGAGATAATTGATGGTCATGCATGAAACATCGTCTGCTGCTTCGCCCCATTCTCCACGACTCCGGTCAAGCACTGTAAAGTCGGTTCCCTCCCTGAACATGACGTTCCACGGATGGAAATCGCCGTGAACCATGCACAACCGATCCGTACCGGATTTAAGTTTCCATCTCCAGTCAACACACGTTTTCTCGATCTCGTTAAGCTCTTTATCCGTGATAAAATCAAGATCACTTGGGTAGCTATCCATCAAGCCCATGATGCATTCGCCATGCCCGACAGTGTCCCTGATCCTCCGCACATACAACTCCTGATCGCCTGACCGCTTGGCATGAATAACTGCCAGATAATCGGCTAATGCCTGCGCCCGCCCCACATCCTGATCAGTTGCGCCGCTTTTGCTAATCTCTTCGAGATCATAGAAATATTCGGTGCCATCGACCTCCTCCATCAGCACAAAATATTCTTCTGCTTCGCCTGCTGATTTGAGCCTGCCGTCACGGGTGAAATAGCCGACATCGATTGATTTTACGTGTTTTGGCAGTTCATTGAACGTGGAATGCTGCCAGATCAGAATCTGCGCCCGGTCAGAGAAATGATCATGACCAAAACCCCCTTCTGTGCGCATGGACGAAAGAACTGCGGTTTTATCCTCACCGTCGGCTGAAAACCGGATCAGAAGCGGTTTTCCATATCCGAACTCCTTCAAGCCTTCATCGGTCTCGCCGAGCTTTCCGGTGCCTGTAACGGTGACCCGCCTCTGGTACACCTGACTCAGATATTCTGCGATGTCGTCTGGTTTCATGGTATTTATCCCCTTTTTATAATCGTAATATAACATCTGGCAGATAAATACCTATCGTGCTGGCGAGCGTAATCTAAATATGGTCTTGTGCCGCAGTTGTCACCATGATCGACAGAAACGAGATCACAGCCATACTGGACGACTACGACGCAGAGAACATGAAGATCGGGCTCGTTGCCTCGCATTCCGCACTCGATACATGCGATGGCGCGGTCGAGGAGGGTTTCAGAACATTCCTGGTCTGCCAGAAGGGACGCGAGAAGACGTATACCGAGTATTTCAGGGCAGAGCGCGATTCAGACGGGAATCTGCTTCGGGGCATCGTGGACGATTTTGTGGTTTATCCGCGGTTTGATGAGATCCTGAAGCCGGATAATCAACAGCGCCTGCGCGAAGATAGCATCCTCTTCGTTCCGAACCGGTCATTCACATCGTACTGCGAGATCGGCGCGATCGAGGATGAGTTCCGGGTTCCGATGCTTGGCAGCCGCAATCTGCTCAGGAGCGAGGAGCGGGGTGGCAAGCAGGATTATTACTGGATTTTAGAGAAGGCTGGACTCCCATATCCGGAACGAATCGATGATCCGGTGGATATCGATGAACTGGTCATGGTAAAACTTCCGCACGCTGTAAAGAAGCTCGAACGCGGCTTTTTCACGGCATCTGATTACAAGGAGTACCAGCAAAAGTCAGAATCCCTGATCAGGCAGGGCGTAATCACAGAGGATGCGCTTTCTGCGGCGCGTATCGAGCGATACGTGATCGGTCCGGTCTTCAATCTCGATTTCTTCTATTCGCCGATCGAGGATACGATGAGCAAGATCGAACTGCTCGGAATCGACTGGCGGTTTGAGACGAGCCTTGATGGTCACGTGCGCCTGCCTGCGCCGCAACAGATGACGCTTGTCGAGGGGCAGCAGATTCCTGAGTACACGGTCTGCGGGCACAATTCGGCGACGCTAAGGGAGTCGCTCCTCGAGGGGGCGTTCGAGCTTGCCGAGAAGTACGTGAAAGCGACGCAGAAGCATTATTCGCCTGGAATCATCGGTCCGTTCTGCTTGCAGACCTGCGTGGACAAGGATCTGAACTTCCACATCTACGATGTCGCTCCAAGGATCGGCGGCGGCACGAACGTTCACATGTCAGTCGGGCATCCGTACGGGAATACGCTCTGGAGGCGGAATATGAGCACGGGAAGGCGGCTTGCGATGGAGGTAAGAAGGGCTGTTGCGGCGGGCAGGGTTGCTGAGATCGTGACATAGTAAGAGAAAGAACTATTGAGAGAGAACTTGAAATTGAAGCACAAACAAAAGAGGCAGCAGTAAATGATAACAGAAGAAGATAAAGATACGATCATACGGTGTGCTAAAAGATACAATGTCGAATCTGTCATCTTATTCGGTTCCTCGACGAGAGACGACATCGAATCCAATGATATCGATATCGGGGTAAAAGGAATTGAACCCCGGCTATTCTTCAAATTCTATGCCGAACTATTCAAAAGGTTACCAAAGCCTGTTGATCTTGTTGATCTATCTAAGAAATCGTTATTCAATGACCTTGTAGAAGAGACCGGGGTACGGATTTATGGATAAACTGCATAAACAGATCCGTGCAGAGGAAGAGAATGTTGAGATTGCGATCAATAATCTGAAATTTGCTGTGGAAAGAGACGAGAAGACCGTTATCGAACTGGCAGCGATTGGTACGTTTCTTCATAATATCTATAATGGAATTGAAAATATTTTAAAGCAGATTATAGCCGCAGAGGGTGGTGAGCTGCCCGTGTCCGGTACATGGCATAAAGACCTGCTAAACCTCTCGATATCCATGGGAATTGTTTCAGAGGAGCTATCCGATGAACTCTACAGGTATCTGACGTTCAGGCATTTTTTCGTCCATGCTTATGGGTTCATGATCGAGGAGACTCATCTGGAAGACCTTGTCAATGATATTCCGGAGATCTGGTCGCAATTTCTATCGGAAACAGAAAACTATCGGGTCTTTGATATCTCGCGTTGCAGTGACCAAAACCCCGGAGACTTTTTGATATTTTCGATTTAAGGGTTCGGAAAACCACAGAGAGCACAGAGAGCACAGAGGGGACAAAAGAGGAAAATAACAACTCTCTGTGTTCCT